>NZ_BAAGZI010000029.1:0-30952 GCF_054778695.1 Actinocorallia lasiicapitis | reverse complement strand
CCGTGGGCCCGCGCCACCCGGTGCAGCTCGGCCAGCGGCGCGAGATCGCCGTCCACGGAGAAGACCGCGTCCGTGACGACGACGGCGTGCTCCTCGCGGCGTCCGGCCAGCTCCTCCTCGATCGCCGCGACGTCCCGGTGCGGCACGACCGCCACCCGGGCCCGCGACAGCCGGCACGCGTCCACGATCGAGGCATGGTTGACCTGGTCGGACACGACCAGCGAGCCCGGCCCCGACAGCGCCGCCACGGCCCCCAGATTGGCCAGGTAACCCGAGGAGAAGGTCAGCCCGGACGGGGCCCCCACGAACCCGGCCAGCCGCTCGTCGAGCTCGGCGTGGAGCCGGGTGGTGCCCGTGACCAGGCGTGATCCGGTGGATCCCGTCCCGTACTCGCGGGTCGCGGCGACGGCCGCCTCGATCAGCCGCGGGTCGTGGGACAGGCCGAGGTAGTCGTTGGAGGCCAGATCGATCAGCCCGTCATGGTCGGCGGTGCGGGGCCGCAGCCGTCGGCGCAGCCCGGCGGCCTCCCGCGCCGCCGTCGCGGCGCGCAGTCTGTCCAAGGGGTTCACCTGCCCATCCTCCCAGGAGGGGGGACTGGAATGATGGAGGGGTGCCTACCTTGTCCGACCTCGTCCGCCATCAGACGGATCTCGACCAGCAGGACCTGGAGTGGCTGCATCTGCTGGTCTCCGACTGGCTGCTGCTCGCCGACCTGTCCTTCGCCGACCTGGTCCTGTGGGTGCCGCAGAAGGGGGCGGCCGAGGAGAGCTGGCCGCCGCGGACCGTCGACGGCTGGGTCTGCGTCGCCCAGATGCGCCCCACCACCGGCCCCACCGCCTACCCCGACGACCTGGTCGGACGGATCGTGCGGACCGGCAAACGCGGCCTGATCGACGTGGCGTGGCGGGAGCGGCGCATCGTCCGGGAGGGCGACCCCGAATGGGGCAGCGGCATCCCCGTCCGCGAGGAGTCGATCCCGATCATCGCCCGCTGGGGCGCCCGCTCCAAGATGCTCGGGGTGATCCAGCGCTCCACCAACCTCAGCTCGGCACGGACCCCGTCCCGGCTGGAGCTGACCTATCTGCAGTCCGCCAGCGACCTCGCCCAGATGATCTCCGAGGGCCGTTTTCCGGTCCCGGACGCCGAACCCAACCTGATCCGCTCCCCGCGCGTCGGCGATGGCCTGCTCCGCCTCGACCGCGCCGGGAAGGTCACCTACGCCAGCCCCAACTCGCTGTCGGCGTTCCGCCGCCTCGGCCTGGCCACCGACCTGGTCGGGATGCAGCTCGGCGAGGTCACCCGCGACCTGTCCGACGTGGGGGAGCCGACCGACGAGTCGCTGGTGACGGTCCTGTCGGGGAAGGCGCCGCGCGAGGTCGAGATCGAGGCCAACGGCTCGTTCGTCCAGCTCCGCATGATCCCGCTGATCGTCTCGGGGGAGCGGATCGGCGCGATCACCCTGATCCGCGACGTCACCGAGCTGCGCTGGCGCGACCGCGAGCTGATGACCAAGGACGCGACCATCCGGGAGATCCACCACCGCGTCAAGAACAATCTGCAGACCGTGGCCGCGCTGCTCAGGCTGCAGGCCCGGCGGATCCGGGTGCCCGAGGGGCGGGCCGCGCTGGAGGAGGCGATGCGCCGGGTCGGTTCGATCGCGATCGTCCACGAGACCCTGTCGCACACCCCGGACGAGTTCATCGTCTTCGACGACATCGCCGACCGGGTGCTGATGATGTCGGGCGAGATCATGGCGATGGAGAACCGGGTGATGCCCCGGCGGAAGGGGACTTTCGGGGTGCTGCCCGCGGCGATCGCGACCCCGATCGCCATGGTCCTCACCGAGCTGCTGCAGAACGCGCTCCAGCACGGGCTGGCCGCGCAGGGCACCCGCCTCGACGTGATCGTCGCCCGTACCGAAGAACGGCTCACGGTGACGGTCTCCGACGACGGCGCGGGACTGCCCGCGGACTTCGACCCCGAATCCAGCGACAGCCTGGGGCTGCAGATCGTCCGGACCCTCACCGAAGGCGAACTCGGTGGAACCATCGCCTTCGGTGCGCGTACGGGGGGCGGCACGGACGTCTCACTCGACATCCCGCTC
Source organism: Actinocorallia lasiicapitis (assembly GCF_054778695.1). NCBI lineage: Bacteria > Bacillati > Actinomycetota > Actinomycetes > Streptosporangiales > Thermomonosporaceae > Actinocorallia > Actinocorallia lasiicapitis. Next base: position 28,848 of record NZ_BAAGZI010000029.1, on the reverse strand, counting down.
AACCGTCACTTCGCGGAACGTGACCTGTGACCTCGGGGGAGTGTCACGGCACCTACCGTCCCGGTATGACGGGCTGGAGTCAGCTTGCAGCCAGAGCGACGGTCCTTATTCAGTGCGACTGGGCGTTCGCGTTGGCGCGGGCACGGGCTCGGGCGGCGCGGCGCTTGAGGGCGCGACGCTCGTCCTCGGACATTCCGCCCCAGACGCCGGCGTCCTGACCGGACTCGATCGCCCAGCGGAGACACGACTCGGTGACGGTGCACTTGCGGCACACCTGCTTGGCCTCCTCGATCTGAAGGAGGGCCGGGCCGGTGTTGCCGATCGGGAAGAACAGCTCGGGATCCACGTCACGGCAGGCAGCGATGTGGCGCCAGTCCATGCGGTCCACTCCTTCTCACGTCTGAGGCTCCTTGTGAATGTCTTCACGAGGATGTATGCGGGCCCGAGCCTGAACGGCTCCGGGGGCGCGACCACGGGATTTCTCCGCCGTGGCGCACTTTGAGCATCCCCCAGGGGCAATACACCCCACAAGTACTTTGAGAAACGTTTCTCAAAGTATGGATGTCAGTTGTGTCACACCGTTGGAACCTGGCCGTCACATGAGCGTGGAGGAGGCTTGTCGTTGCGGCGTAATGGCTGGTCAGAGCCGTGTGAGCCGAATCTCAGATGACGACCCGTACCGCCTTGGGCACGCTGCGGAACACCATCCGCTGCCGCTCGCCCAGATAATCGCCGTCCACCTGAAGGGCGATAGGGCGGCGCGCGGTAACCGTGAGTTCCGGGGCGTCATGCAATTCCACAACATGCCGGCCGCGCGGTCCGCCCGTTGCCGGGATCATCATCTGCAAGATCGCGCTGAGGGTCGGGAAGGTGTTCAGAGAACGGATTCCGAAAAGGTCTAGACCGGTGGAGAATCCCGCACGCGGCGACGGATAAACGGCCCGCGGACCCAGATACGTCCACGGAGAAGTGTTGGAAACGAACGCGAGGTAGAGCCCGCGCGCCACCCGCCCTTCGGCGTCGCGGACCTCCAGGGCGGGCTGCTGCCGGTCGGTCAGCGCGAAGAACTGCCGCACCGCCGACTGCACATAAAGCCGGTTCGACGCCTTGTGTCCCGGCTCGTTGCGCCGCGCCAGATCGACGGCGTGCACCACTTCGGCGTCCAGCCCGATCCCCGCGGTGAAAGTGAAATAGCGCTCCTCGGCGGGGGTGCGGACGTGCCCCAGGCCGATGGTCCGGAAATGCCGGGTGCGCAGCGCGCCCAGGATCGCGGCCAGCGAGCGGATCGGATCGTTGGGCAGGCCCAGGGCCCGCGCGAACACGTTGGCGTTGCCGCCCGGCAGGACGGCCAGCGCCGGACGGTCCAGAGCGTCCTCGCCGTGCCGCATCAGCCCGTTGACGACCTCGTTGACGGTGCCGTCACCGCCCAGCGCGATCACCAGGTCGTAGCCCTCGCGGGCCGCGCGCTCCGCCAGCTCGATGGCGTGCCTGCGGTGCTGGGTGTCGGCGAGCTCCACCTCGACATCGCCCGCGAACGCCCGGACCAGGAGGTCACGGGCGCGCTGCGTCGTCGAGGTGGCCTTCGAATTGGCGATCAGCATGGCGCGCACGGCGTCAGCGTATGCCACCCGGCGGCGGGGGTACGCTGGCGGGCGTGCCGAACCGTCCCCGCATCCTCCTCGCCGCCGCCCTCCTCCAGGCCCTGCTGGGTGTGGCGGCCGTGCTCTTCGGACTCTTCGTCGGCTTCGAGAGCGTCGCGGGGCACCCGCAGGACAGGGCGTCGGCGATCGGCGTCACGGTCCTGGCGCTCGGCGGCGGAGCGGGGATGCTCAAGGTGGCCTGGGGCCTTTACACCGCCGAGCGGTGGAGCCGTTCCCCGGCCGTCCTCACCCAGCTCTTCTCGCTGCCCGTCGCGGTCTCGCTGATCCAGAGCGGCCAGCCGGGCTGGGGCTACCCGCTGATCGTCGTGGCCTCCGTCACCCTGGTGATCCTCCTCACCAAGCCGATCACCCGCGCCCTCTAGAAACGGCGAGAGGGACCCCGGGTTCGGGATCCCTCTCGGGCGTGTCGAGGGGTTCAGTCCTCGGCGGTGAGACCTTCGCGGAGCTGGGCCAGCGTGCGGGCCAGCAGCCGCGACACGTGCATCTGGGAGATGCCCAGCTCGGTGGCGATCTGCGACTGCGTCATGTTGCCGAAGAACCGCAGCAGCAGGATCTTCTTCTCGCGCGGCGGCAGCTTCTCCAGCAGAGGCTTGAGCGACTCGCGGTACTCCACGCCCTCCAGCGACTCGTCGATCATGCCGAGCGAGTCGGCGACGGCCGGAGCGTCCTCGTCGCCCGAGTCCGGAGCGTCCAGCGAGACCGTCGAGTACGCGTTCGCGGACTCCAGCCCCTCGAGGACCTCCTCCTCGGTCATCTGCAGATGCTTGGCCAGCTCGGCGACGGTCGGCGCGCGGCCTTCCTTCTGCGCCAGCTCGCTGATCGCCTTCGTCAGCGACAGCTTCAGCTCCTGGAGCCGGCGCGGGACGCGGACCGCCCACCCCTTGTCGCGGAAGTGGCGCTTGATCTCACCGACGATCGTCGGCGTGGCATAGGTCGAGAACTCGACGCCGCGCTCCAGATCGAACCGGTCGATCGACTTGATCAGGCCGATGGTGGCGACCTGGATCAGGTCGTCCAGCCACTCGCCGCGGTTGCGGAACCGGCGCGCCAGATACTCCACCAGCGGCAGATGCATCTCGACGAGCTGGTCACGGATCCGCTGACGTTCGGCGTCGCCCTCGGGCAGCGCCTGCATCGTGCGGAAGAGCTCTTTGGCCCGGGTGCGGTCGGGCACGGCGGAGGGCCGCTCCGGTGGAAGCGTGACCTCCTCGGGCTCCGTCACCAGGTCCTCTTCGACCTCGACGGGCTCGATGCTGACTTCGCTTCTCTCCGTCACGGAGCCCCCGCGCCCCGACGCTTCACCAGCGTCACGGTGACCTTGTCGTCGGCGCCGACCGTGGCGTCGACCTCGCCGGCGAGCGAGGACAGCACGGTCCAGGCGAAGGTGTCGCGGCTCGGCAGCCTGCGGTCGGCGGTCAGCACCGACACCGCGATCCGCATGGCGTCGCCGGTCAGCTCGAACTCGCACGCGAGATCGGTGCCCGGCACGGCCTGCGGCAGCAGCATCGCGCACGCCTCGTCGACGGCGATGCGCAGGTCCTCGATCTCGTCGATCGTGAAGTCCAGGCGCACCGCCAAACCCGCCGTCGCGGTGCGCAGCACGGAAAGGTATGCGCTCGATGCCGGCAGCCGCACGGTCACCATGTCGCGCAGTGCCGTCATGGCGGCGGTTTCCTCAGTCACGGATCTCCCTGCGAGGTGATGGTCCCACTTCTTTCGAAACTACCGCGCCGGGACCCCGTTTCGCTGGGAGCCACGCTCATACCCGGCCCGCGGACCGCAAGAAGGCGAAGACCCGGCACGTCACGGTGACGGCCGGGTCCACGGTGAAGCGTGTGGAACGCGAAGTGCGTCCCGCGAAGGAACTACGCCTTCTTGGTCTCCCAGAAGATCGAGGCGATCTCGTCGATCTTCGCGAGGAGGTCGTCGGCGACCTTGACGTCGGTGCTGCCCTTGGTGCCACCGGCGCCGGCGAGCTTGGTCGCCTCGTTGAACAGCTCGTTGAGCTGCGGGTACTTCTCGAAGTGCGGCGGCTTGAAGTAGTCGGTCCACAGCACCCACAGGTGGTGCTTGACGAGGTCGGAGCGCTCCTCCTTGATGAGGATGGCGCGGGCCCGGAACGCCGGGTCCTCGTTGGCGTTGTACTTCTCGATGACGGCCTTGACGGACTCGGCCTCGATGCGCGCCTGAGCGGGGTCGTAGACACCGCAGGGCAGGTCGCAGTGCGCGGAAACTACCGTCGTGGGACGGAGAAGGCTCACCGGAGTGGTTCCCTTCGGAAGTGGGCTGACTCGGATCATGCTGTAGATCAGACACTACTCCCGGCCGAGTGCCCCGAAACGCGTGAGGTAGGCCGCAATGATCAGACGGCTGGTCGGACGTAAGCCGCTCCGCAGGACGCCGCGGCTGCTGGTGGTGCGGGTCGAGGGGAACTCGATGCTGCCGGCGTTGCGCCCCGGTGACCGGCTCTTGGTGCGCGCCGGACGGATCCGTGACGGGGACCTGGTGGTCGCCCGCCACGGCGGGCTGCTGCTGGTGAAGCGGGCGGCGTTCCGGCAGGACGGCGGATGGTGGCTGGAGAGCGACAACCAGCGGGCGCCGGGCCGCCGCGACAGCTGGGATTTCGGCGCGGTGCCCGAGGGCGACGTCGTCGGGCGGGTCGTGTTCCGTTACTGGCCGCTCGCCAGATCCTCGCACCAGCGCGAGCAGTAGCGGCCGCCGACACCGTTCTGAACCTTGTCAGGATCGGTGTCGGAATCGTTGTAGTGAACGTTGTGGCAGCCGGTCCTGGCGCAGATCCCGAGTGCGCCGAATCCTCGTTCTCCGACGATGAGGGAGAGCCCGACGGCCGCGCCGGAGGCGTACCTGTCGACGATGCCGCCGTCGTCGTTGAGATGCAGATGCCAATGCGATCCCTCGTGGTTGGAGAGGGTCGGATGGATCGGATAGAGGATCATCAGATTGTTGAGCCGGTCGGCGGCGTTGTCGTAGTCGCCCGCGGCCGCGGCCTCGAAGATGTCCCGGAAATTGGCTCGGAGCTGCCGGAAGTTGTGGAGATCGCGGCTGAGCAGCCGTCCGGACAGGTGGGGCCGGATGGTCAGCAGTTCACGCAGCGTCTCGAGGTCTTTCAAGGAGTCCTCGGCCGGATGGTGCGTGTTGACGAGCTCGACCACCAGATCCGCGTAAGAAACGAGGTCCACGTTCGCCCCTTGCGGAGAGATCTGCTGAGAGTTTCATTTCCCCTGACGCCCAGTATTGCACGTTCCGTGGCGACCGGCCCGCATTCGATGCGTCACAGGTGAATTTCGTATGCCCTTCCTTAGACCTTGTGGGAGGATCGTGCGCATGTCTGCCACCTCCCGTTTCGCCGTTGTCGGATTGGCCGCCGCCCTGGTCAGCGGGGTTCTCGCCGCTGCTCCCGCCTCTGCCGCCGTCCAGGTCCGCGACGCGGGTCAGCTCTCCAAGGCGCTCCGCAACGCCAAGCCCGGCACCACGATCCGGATCGCGAAGGGCACCTACAACGGAACGTTCCGGCTGCGCGCCAAGGGCACCAAGGCCAAGCCGATCACGATCATCGGGGCCAAGGGCGCGGTGCTGCGGGGCGAGCGGGCCAAGAAGGGCAAGGTGCTGCAGCTCGAGCAGGCCGCCTGGGTGAAGATCAGCGGGATCACGGTGACCAACGCCCAGAAGGGCATCCTGATCGACCGCTCCCACCACATCCTGCTCGACCATGTGACGGTCCACGGCACCGGCAACGAGGCCGTGCACTTCCGCACCAACACCACCGACAGCGTGATCCGGTACTCGCGGATCTACAACACGGGCGTGGTCAAGCCGAAGTTCGGCGAGGGCGTCTACATCGGCAGCGCCGTCAGCAACCGGAAGAACGACAAGAGCGACCGGAACTCGGTGCACCACAACACGTTCGGGCCGAACGTCCGCGCCGAGGCGATCGACGTCAAAGAGTACAGCTCCAACGGCCGGATCTACGACAACACGTTCGACGGCCGGGGTCTGAGCGGCGCCAACTTCGCCGACTCCTGGATCGACGTCAAGGGCAACCGCTACCTGATCCGGAACAACAAGGGCAGGAACACCCTGGCCGACGGGATGCAGGTCCACCAGGTCGTCCCGGGCTGGGGCTGCTTCAACGTGTTCCGCGGCAACGTCCTCGACCTGCGCGGCGCGAAGGGCGATGAGGGCAAGGCGTACGGGATCTCCGCGCCGAACCTGCCGCAGGGCTGCCCGGTGACCGTGCACGCCGACAACAAGGTGATCGGCGGCACGGCCCTGACCAACGTCGCGGTCACCCCGTAGCGCTCGGGTAAGACTCAGACCGTAAAGACGATCTTGCCGAAGTGGTCGCCGCCGTGCAGGGCGGCGAACCCGGCGCGCGCCTCGGTGAGCGGAAGGGTCTCCGCGATCCGGGGCCGCAGCCCCGTGGTGTCCAGGAACTGGGCGAGCCGGACGAGCTGGTCGCGGGTGCCCATGGTGGAGCCGACCACTTCGAGCTGCAGGAAGAACACCCGGGTCAGCTCCGCGGGGGGAGCGTCGCCGCTGGTCGCGCCCGAGATGACGATCCGGCCGCCGGGCCGCAGCGCCTTCACCGAGTGCGCCCAGGTGGCCTGGCCGACGGTCTCCATCACGGCGTCGACCCGGGCGGGCAGCCGCGCGCCGGTCTCGAACACGGCGTTCGCACCCAGCTCCAGGGCGCGCTTGCGTTTGGTCTCCGAGCGGCTGGTCGCCCAGATCCGGTAGCCGGCGGCCGAACCGAGCGCGATCAGCGCGGTCGCGACGCCGCCGCCCGCACCCTGCACGAGGACGGTGCCGCCCGGCTCCACACCGGACTTCTCGAACAGCATCCGGTAGGCGGTCAGCCACGCCGTCGGCAGGCAGGCCGCCTCGGCGAACGACAGCGACGCCGGCTTGGCGACGAGGTTGCGCCGCGGGACGACGACCTTCTCGGCGAACGTGCCGTCGTACTTCTCCGACAGGAGGGAGCGCTTGGGGTCGAGGGTCTCGTCGCCGTTGACGGGCTGCCCGATCACGGCGTGGACGATCACCTCGTTGCCGTCCTCGTCGAGCCCGGCGGCGTCGCAGCCGAGGATCAGCGGCAGTTGCTCGGCCCGCACTCCGACCCCTTTCAGGGTCCACAGGTCGTGGTGGTTGAGCGCGGCCGCCTTCACGGTGACCGTCGCCCACCCTTCGGGCGCGACCGGCTCGGGACGCTCACCCAGCGCGAGCCCGTTCAGCGGATCCACGGCGTCAAAGCTCTCAGCAGTCACAGCGAACATGGCTGCACCCTAGCCGTCCCCGCAGGACGGCGAAGGCCCGCCCCTCCTGGTTCACAGGAGCGGCGGGCCGTCAGGGATCGCAGTGGAACGGGCCGTGCGAGCCCGGCCGGGGACCAGGGTCACTGATCCGCCGGACCGCGGTCGACGCGGCGCCGCCCGTCCCGGCCGGGACGGTGAGGCGGGCGAGCCCCACCGTCACGGCGACGGGTCTTGTCAGGCCCGGTTCACGCCTTCGGCGCGGGCCTGGGCCGAGACGGCCGCGATGACCGCGGGCGCGACTCGGGGGTCGAACGGAGAGGGGATGATGAACGACTCGTTCAGTTCCGCGTCGGTGACGACCGCGGCGAGCGCGTCGGCCGCCGCCACCTTCATGCCCTCGGTGATGCTGTGGGCGCGGACGTCGAAGGCGCCCTTGAAGATGCCGGGGAAGGCCAGCACGTTGTTGATCTGGTTGGGGAAGTCGCTCCGGCCGGTGGCGACGACCCGGGCGTGGCGGGCGGCCACCTCCGGGTGGACCTCCGGGGTCGGGTTCGACAGGGCGAAGACGATCGCGTCGTCGGCCATGGTCGCGATCGCCGACTCCTGGACGGTGGAGCCGGACAGGCCGATGAAGAAGTCCGCGCCGCGCAGCGCCTCCTCGGTCGAGCCGGTGAGGCCCGCCTTGTTGGTGTCGGCGGCGAGGGCCTGCTTGACGGGGTTGAGGCCGTCACGGCCCGCGTAGATGAGGCCCTTGGAGTCGGAGCAGGCGATGTCGCCGACCCCGGCGTTGAGCAGGATGCGGCAGACGGCGACGCCGGAGGCGCCGGCGCCGGCGATGACGCCGCGCATCTGCGAGAGCGGCTTGCCGATGAGCTTGGCGGCGTTCTTGAGCGCGGCCAGGCTGACGATCGCGGTGCCGTGCTGGTCGTCGTGGAAGACCGGGATGTCCAGGGCCTCGCGCAGGCGGTCCTCGATCTCGAAGCAGCGGGGTGCGCTGATGTCCTCGAGGTTGATGCCGCCGAACGAGGGGGCCATCCGGATGACGGTCTCGACGATCTCGTCGACGTCGGTCGTGGCCAGGGCGATGGGCACGGAGTCGACGTTCGCGAACTCCTTGAACAGGAGCGACTTGCCTTCCATGACGGGCATGGAGGCGGCCGGGCCGATGTCACCGAGGCCGAGGACGGCGGTGCCGTCCGTGACGACCGCGACGACCCTCGACGTCCAGGTGTACTTGTGGGCGAGCTCGGGGTCGTCAGCGATCGCGGTGCAGACGCGCGCCACGCCAGGGGTATAGGCGAGGGACAGGTCGTCGGCGTTGCGGACCGGGATCGTGGAACGGACTTCGAGCTTGCCGCCGACGTGGAGAGCGAACGCCGGGTCGTCGTCGAGATTGGGCGATTCGAGGTTGGCAGGAGAGAGAGATTCGGGCTGAACAGCCACAGCGACCCCACAGGAAGTGTTTTGGATTCGGGCAGACGCCACGCTGGACACCCGAGATTCGGTGGGGGGTGTCTGAGTGGTCGCCTCTCGACATACGGGGGTCACCCGTTCAGCGATTGTGCCACATCACCCGCCCGGGCCAAAACGGGGGTGGTGTGTCACTCGTGTCCGGTTCGCCGTCGAACGCTCTCCAACGCCTTGTCCAGCGTACTTTTCATGCCTTGGAGGTCGGTGTCGGAAAGTTCGGTGTCCCCCACCGCATTCTTCACGTCCAGACAGAACCCGCGCAGTAGATCATCCAGACCGCTACCGGCCGGGCCCCAGGATTTCCTGGGGTCGCGCCGGCCCTGCCCGTTGCGGAGCGCGGCGCTCAGGTCCTCGCGCATCGACCGGACGGTGGCCCGCACGTCCTCCTTGACGCCCCGCGCGAACTGCTGGGCCGTCGCGGTGATCTCCTCTTCGAGCTGGGCGAGCTCGTCGAACCGTTTCTCGATCTCGGCGCGGCCCTTGTCGGTGATCGAGTAGACCTTCTTGCCCTGGAGCACCTCGTGGGTGACGAGGCCCTCCTCCTCCAGCCGGGCCAGCCGCGGGTAGATGGTGCCGGGGGAGGGGGAGTAGATGCCGAGGAACCTGTCCTGGAGCAGCCGGATGACCTCGTACCCGTGGCGGGGGCTCTCCTCCAGCAGTTTCAGGAGGTAGAGGCGCAGACGGCCATGGGCGAACACCGGACTCACGCGGACGTCCTCCGATCGGTGGGTTCAGCCACTCTATTCGTCGTCGTCGAGGCGGGCCAGCCAGGTGGCGAGCCGTTCGACGGGGGTCTCGAACTCGGGGTTGAGGTCGACGAACTCGCGGAGCCGCTCACCGATCCAGGTGACGGAGACCACCTCCTCGCCGCGCCGGTCGACGAGCTCTTCGATGCCTCGGTCGGTGAAGTACACCGGTTGCTCCTTCCAGGGGACGCCGCTACGGGGAAGGCCCCCTCCCGCCGGAGCGGGAAGGGGCCGTCGCATCGGGCCGGGAACGGGTTCCCGTGATGCGGATCAGACTGCCGGAATCAGACTGCGGGGAACAGCTTGCCGATCATCGCTTCCTGCTCGGCCTGGTGCATCTTGATCGAGCCGACCGCGGGGCTGGAGGAGGCGGGGCGGGACACCAGGCCCAGCTTCCGCCCGTCCAGGTAGTGCGGCAGGACGAGGGCGAAGAAGGGCCAGGCGCCCATGTTCTTCGGCTCGTCCTGGACGAAGGTGATCTCGACGTCGGGCGAGTACTTCGCCAGCTCGGCCTTGATCTCGTCGATCGGGGTCGGGTAGAGGCGCTCCACCCGGATGACGGCGGTGTCGTCGGCGCCGGCCTTGTCACGGGCGGCGGCGACGTCGTAGTAGATCTTGCCGGTGGTGAAGACCACCCGCTTGACCTTGGCCGCGTCGACCTTCGGGTCCGGGATGACCGGCTGGAAGGAACCCTCGACGAACTCGCTCGCCGGGGAGGTCGCGGCCTTGGAGCGCAGCAGCGACTTCGGCGTGAACACCACCAGCGGCTTCTCGCGGCCCGACAGCGCCTGCCAGCGCAGCAGGTGGAAGTAGTTCGCGGGGGTCGTCGGGTAGACGACGGTCATGTTGTCCTGGGCGCAGAGCTGGAGGTAGCGCTCGATCCGGGCCGAGGAGTGGTCCGGGCCCTGGCCCTCGTAGCCGTGCGGCAGGAGCAGCGTGACCGAGGACCGCTGGCCCCACTTCTGCTCGCCGGAGGAGATGAACTCGTCCACGATCGACTGGGCGCCGTTGGCGAAGTCACCGAACTGCGCCTCCCACATGACCAGCGCGTCGGGCCGGGTGAGGGAGTAGCCGTACTCGAAGCCCATCGCCGCGAACTCGCTGAGCAGCGAGTCGTGGACGTAGAACTTCGTGGTGCCGGAGAAGAACTCCTGGAGCGGCGTGTGGGTCTCGCCGGTCTTGCGGTCGACGAGCACCGCGTGGCGCTGGCCGAACGTGCCGCGGCGGGAGTCCTGGCCGACGAGCCGGACGGGGTGGTCGTCGATGAGCAGCGACCCGAAGGCCAGCAGCTCGCCGGTCGCCCAGTCGATGGAGTCCTCGTCGATCATCTTCACGCGCCGGTCGAGGACCGGCTGGAGCCGCGGGTGGACCTGGAAGCCCTCGGGCAGCGACACCTGGGTGCCGATGATCCGCTTGACGGTCTCCAGCGGGATCGCCGAACCGGCGGCCGCATGGTCGATCGGGATGCGGTCGGGGTCGGCGGGCCGGACCACGGCGCCGGACACCTGCGGGGCCTTGACGGCCTCGCGTACCTCGGTGAAGGCCCGCTCGAGCTGCTGCTGGTAGTCCTGCAGCGCCTGCTCGGCCTCTTCGACGGTGATGTCGCCGCGGCCGATCAGGGCCTCGGTGTACAGCTTGCGGACCGAGCGCTTGGCGTCGATCAGGTCGTACATCAGCGGCTGGGTGAACGAGGGGTTGTCGGCCTCGTTGTGGCCCCGGCGCCGGTAGCAGACCAGGTCGATGACGACGTCCTTCTTGAACGTCTGCCGGTACTCGAACGCCAGCCGCGCGACCCGGGCGCACGCCTCGGGGTCGTCGCCGTTGACGTGGAAGATCGGCGCCTGGATCATCCGCGCGACGTCGGTGCAGTACACCGAGGAGCGCGAGTACTCCGGGGCCGTGGTGAACCCGACCTGGTTGTTGACGACCAGGTGGATGGTGCCGCCGACGCGGTAGCCGCGCAGCTGCGACAGGTTCAGGGTCTCCGCGACGACGCCCTGGCCGGCGAAGGCCGCGTCACCGTGGATGAGGACCGGCATCACGGAGAAGCCGCCCTCGGACTTGTCGAGCATGTCCTGCTTGGCGCGGACGACGCCCTCGGCGACCGGGTTGACGGCCTCCAGGTGGGAGGGGTTCGCGGTCAGCGAGGTCTTGATCTTGCTGCCGTCCCAGGCGATGAAGTCCCCGGCTGCGCCGAGGTGGTACTTCACGTCGCCGGAGCCCTGCGCGGAGCGCGGGTCGAGGTTGCCCTCGAACTCGCCGAAGATCTGCGAGTAGGACTTGCCGACGATGTTCGCCAGGACGTTCAGCCGGCCGCGGTGGGCCATGCCGATGACGACCTCTTCGAGGTCGTCGCGGGCCGCGGCGCTGATCACCGAGTCGAGCAGCGGGATCAGGGATTCGCCGCCCTCCAGGGAGAACCGCTTCTGCCCGACGAACTTGGTCTGCAGGAAGGTCTCGAACGCCTCGGCCGAGTTGAGCCGGCGCAGGATGTGGAGCTGCTCCTCGCGGGACGGCGCCTCGAAGGGACGCTCGATCCGCTCCTGGATCCAGGAGCGCTCTTCGACGTCCTGGATGTGCATGTACTCGATGCCGACGGTGCGGCAGTAGGAGTTGCGCAGGACGCCGAGGATGTCGCGGAGGGTCATGAACGGCTTGCCGCCGAACCCGCCGGTCGCGAACTCGCGCTCGAGATCCCACAGCGTCAGCCCGTGCTGGAGGATGTCCAGGTCGGGGTGGCGGCGCTGCTTGTACTCGAGCGGGTCGGTGTCGGCCATGAGGTGGCCGCGCACGCGGTAGGCGTGGATCAGCTCGTGGACGCGCGCGATCTTCGCGATGTCGTTCTCGTGCGACGCGGCGATGTCCTGGACCCAGCGGACCGGCTCGTAGGGGATCCGCAGCGACTCGAAGATCTCGTCGTAGAAGCCGTCCTCGCCGAGGAGGAGCTGGTGGATCCGGCGCAGGAAGTCGCCCGACTGGGCGCCCTGGATGATCCGGTGGTCGTAGGTCGACGTGATCGTCATGATCTTGGAGATGGCCGACCGGGCCAGGGTCTCCTCGGAGGCGCCCGCGTACTGCGCGGGGTACTCCATCGCGCCGACGCCGATGATCGTGCCCTGCCCGGGCATGAGCCGCGGCACGGAGTGGACCGTGCCGATGGTGCCCGGGTTGGTCAGGCTGATCGTGGTGCCGGTGAAGTCGTCGATCGTCAGCTTGTTGGCGCGAGCCTTGCGGACGACCTCCTCGTAGGCGGCCCAGAACTGGCGGAAGTCGAGAGTCTCGGCGGACTTGATCGACGGGACCACGAGCTGGCGGTTGCCGTCGGACTTCTTGATGTCGATCGCGAGACCGAAGTTGACGTGCTCGGGCCGCACCAGGGTGGGCTTGCCGTCGACCTCGGTGTAGTAGGCGTTCATCTCGGGCATCGCCCGGAGCGCCTTCACGATCGCGTAACCGATCAGATGGGTGAAGGAGACCTTGCCGCCACGACCCCGCTTGAGGTGATTGTTGATCACAATGCGGTTGTCGATCAGCAGCTTCGCCGGAACGGCCCGCACGCTTGTGGCGGTGGGGACGTTCAGGCTCAGTTCCATGTTGGTGACCGTCTTGGCGGCCACGCCCCTCAACTTCACCTCTTCGGCCCCGGCGGACACCGGTGCCGGGGCGGCGGCGGGCTTGACCGCCACGGCCTTCGGCGCGGCGGCCGCGGCGGGGGCGGAGGCTCTGGCCTCAGCCGGCGCCGAGGGCGTCGGGGGCGCCGCCGGAGCGGTGCCGTTCAACGGCTGAGCAGGCTTCGAACCCGGCTGGTAGTCAGCAAAAAAGCTCCACCAGGCCTTGTCGACCGTCTCAGGGTCTTCCAAGTACTTCTGGTAGAGCTCATCGACCAACCACTCGTTGGCACCGAAGTCACTCAGATCGGCAGGTGTGTGCGACGACTCGCTCGACACGGCGGAGATCGCCCTCTTCCGCAGCTCGCAGGTGGGTGTTTAAACGCCACTAAGGCTACTCGCATGTGGCACTCGTCGGGGCATGTGCGCACGACCCGTGGGTCACACCAGGGGGCACAGCGCTCCAGGGTGCCTAACATGGGCTCGTGCTGGACACCTTCAACGATCTCGTGAGAGATCTTCCGACGCCCCTGATCTACACGGTGATCGCCGCCCTGGTCTTCGCGGAGGCCGCGCTGTTCTTCGGTTTCGTCTTCCCCGGCGAGACCGCGATCATCGTGGGCGGGCTGATGGCCTCCCAGGGCCACATCAACCTCGTCCTGCTGCTGGTGATCGCGATCGTCGCGGCGATCGTCGGCGACTCGGTCGGCTACGAGATCGGCAAGCGGTACGGGCCGCGGCTCCTGGACACCAGGGCGGTCCGCAAACACGCCTCGAAGGTGGCGGGCGCGCAGGACATGATCCGCAGGCGCGGGGCGTTCGCGGTCGTGATCGGCCGGTTCACCGCGCTGCTGCGGGCGCTGATGCCCGCGCTCGCCGGCAGCTCGGGCATCCCCTACAAGAAGTTCCTGGTCTTCAACGCGCTCGGCGGGGTCATCTGGGTGCTGATCTTCACCCTGGGCGGTTTCTACCTGGGCGAGGCCGTCGAGCACTTCGCGAAGCTGGCCGGGCGGGCCATCACCGGGATCGTGGTCGCGGTGGGGATCACGGCTTTCGTCGTCTACTCGGTCCGCAAGCACCGGCAGAGCCACGAGCCGGTCGAGCCCGCCGAACCGGCCGTGGCGCCGGCGTCCGCCGAGTAGCGGACGCCTCTAGCGTCCGCCGATCCGGCCCGTGATCAAGGGCAGGGTCAGGGCGGTCTGGATGCCCGGCGGGGCGTCGCAGACCGCGGGGATCGAGTTCAGGGCGTGGGCGGCGGCCGCCGACAGGACGTTGGTGATCCAGTCGTCGTCCGCCGACATCGCCAGCGACGGCAGTCCCTGGATGCGCAGCGCGTAGCCGGGGTCGTGCCAGTCGGGGATGGCCGAGGCGTCGGCCTTGTGGATGGTCTCCAGGGTGATGAACGGCTGGCCCGCCAGGCGGCCGGTGAAGGTCCAGCGGGCGCCCGCGACGGTGCCCTGCGGGATCAGCCCGGCCGCCACCGGAAGGTCGGCGGGGGCCAGCACCAGCTCGTGCTGGAGGTCGATCTCGTCGAGGGTCGCGCCGAGCCCGGCGGCCAGCAGATGGAGGCTGTCGCCGTAGGTGGCCCGCATGATCGCCCGCGCCGACGGCAGGGCCTCGGCGTACTTGTCGGGGCGGTGGCCGAAGCGGAGCATGTCGTGGACGAAGCCGCGCGAGGGATGGCCCGCGACGTCGAAGCACTCCCGGACGTACAGGTGGTCCACCCGGCGGGTGAGCGCCGACAGGATCAGCGGCAGCTTCTCGCCCATGAAACCGGGGCTGATCCCGGTGCCGTGCACGGACGTCCCGCCCTGCGCGCAGGCGTCCTGGAGCGCCGCCACGAACTCAGGGCCGTGCGCGTAGGGGTAGACGAACCCGGTCAGCGCGATGACGTTCTTGCCCGACGCGAGCAGCGAGCAGACCGTCTTCAGGTCGTCGTTGCCGTGGATCGCGCCGGTCAGCGGCGCGTAGATCACGCAGTCGGCGTCCAGGGCGAGGATCTCGCTCTCGTCGGCGGTCGCGTCGACCCCGACGGGCGGACGTCCGGCGATCAGCCCGGCGTCCATCCCGATCTTCGCCGGGTCGTAGACGCGGACCCCGGCGATCTCGAACTCGGGGCGTTCCAGCAGGCCGCGCAGGACGCTGCGGCCCAGCGCGCCGCTGGCCCACTGGATGACGCGCAGTGGTCGGCTCGAGTTCATCGGTGCATCCTCCCGAGGGGGGTGGGCGGAGAGTTCCGGGGACCTTACCCCGGGGCCACAACGGCGATATCGGGAATGCCGGAACAGGACGGGTTCGTCTACGGAGGGGGGCGGTATTAGAGCGGGGTTCGGTTTCGTGCTACCCATGGGTACTCACCTGATGGTTAGCTGGGCGTGCAGAGCCTGATTAAGGAGTCGGAACAAGATGTCTGAACTGCGCTATGACGGTCGCGTCGCCATCGTGACCGGGGCCGGCCACGGCCTGGGCCGCCAGCACGCCCTGGAGCTCGCCTCCCGCGGCGCGAAGGTCGTCGTCAACGACCTCGGCGGCAACGTCGACGGCACCGGCGCCTCCGCCGGGCCCGCCCAGGACGTCGTCGAGGAGATCGTCAAGAACGGCGGCGAGGCCGTCGCCAACGGCGGGAACGTGGCGACCGAAGAGGGCGCCGCCTCGATCGTCCAGTCGGCCGTCGACGCCTTCGGCAAGGTCGACATCGTCATCAACAACGCGGGCATCCTGCGCGACAAGTCGTTCAAGAACATGACGGTCGCCGAGTGGGACGCCGTCATCGCCGTCCACCTGCGCGGCGCCTACCTGGTCTCGCAGGCCGCCTGGCCGATCCTGCGCGAGCAGAACTACGGCCGCATCGTCAACACGTCCTCGCCGTCCGGCCTGTTCGGCAACTTCGGCCAGGCCAACTACTCCTCGGCCAAGATGGGCCTGGTCGGGCTGACCAAGACCCTGTCGATCGAGGGGGCCAAGAACAACATCAAGGTCAACGCGATCGCGCCGATCGCCGCCACCCGGATGACCGAGGAACTGTTCCCGGCCGACCTGCTGGCCAAGCTGGGCGTCGAGCAGGTCACCCCGCTGGTGGCGTTCCTCGCCCACGAGGACGTCGCCGACTCCGGCCAGACCTTCACCGTCGGCGGCGGCCGGATCGCCAAGGTCTTCGTCGCCGAAGGCCCCGGCTACAACAGCCCCGGCGTGCTGTCGGTCGAGGACGTCAAGGCCCACTGGGACGAGATCACCGCCCAGGACCCCTACGGCGTCCACGCCAACATCGGCGAGCAGACCCTCGCCTTCCTCTCGGCGATCCAGTAGCGGCCCCGCCCGCCGGGACGGCCGCACCGTCCCGGCGGGAGCGCTAGCCCTTGATGTGGAGGTCCACGCCGAGCAGGACCAGGAACCACAGGAAGATCGCCAGCAGGGCGCTGGCGGTGCGCCGGAGCAGGTCCTCGTTGAGGTAGCCCTTGTCCCAGGCGACGAAGATCCCGACGATGACATAGATGACCCAGACCAGGTGGAAGCCCGACCGCTGATATCCGTAACGCGCCATTTCCGCGTCTCCTTCCGTCGTTGTCGGGCCCTTGATCCCCGACTCCGGAAGGTGGATGCGCGCGACTTGATCAGGACGGCTGGAAATCCGGCATAACGGACGGCCGGAAAAGGATCTGTAACGGCGCGCTCACACAGGGCGATGGACGGGCGAGAGACCGCCGACCCGAAACGCGGTGGGTCCCGGGAGGCAGGTCTCGGACGGGGCGGGCCCGCAGCGCTGCGGGCCCGTACCCGGTCAGCGGCCGGGCGCCGCGGCCTTCAGCCGGACGATCGCCGGATCCGCGCCGCCGTGCGACCACGCGAAATCGGCGTTCCACCGGACATAGGCGAAATCGGCGGCGCGCGCCGCGGTCCGCTTCGGGACCAGGATCCGGTCCGTCGCCGAACGGACCCCCGCGACGACCTTGCTGTACCGCTGGTCCTTCGGCAGCCGCGCGCCGAGATCCTCCAGGCCCGGCACGGGGATCGTGTCGTTGAACTCGCCCGCCACGACCACCAGGGTCCGCGGATCGTCGATCGAGGCCACGAACTCGCCGACCCTGGCCGCCTGCTGCTTACGGCGCGGCGCGCCCGAACCGTCCGGCGGGCCGTCGGCCGTCCAATGGTTGTTGACCACGATCAGCCGGGTGCCCGACCAGGAGAACTGGGCGGCCAGCGGCTTGCGGGTGGCGAGCCACGCCGGATCGCCGGGGGACAGGCGGCCGGGGCTGAACGTCAGATCGCCCGCGGGGCCGACCTCGGTGGCCTCGTCCGCGCCGCCCGGACGGTCGGCCAGGTCGAGGCCGCGGTCGGTGCGGAACAGGAAACCGACCCTCGGGTTGCCGCCCGGCTCGCCGCCGTCCGCGTCGTCACGCGGATCGACCGCCCGCCAGTCGTAGTCGGGGCCGCCCACCGTGGAGATCTCGTCGATGAGCTGGGCGATGGTCTGGTCGTCGGAGACCGTGCCGTCCTGGTCGGGACCGCTGTTGTCCTGGACGCCCTGGAGCAGCACCAGATCCGGCGCGGCGAGCCCGTTGACGATCTCGTCGGCGAGCGCCGCGAACCGGCCGGGATCGTCCGACGGGTCGAGGTTGCGGGTGCTCACGGTAGCGACCGCCAGCTCGTCGGGACGGGCCGGCCTGGTCGCCTTCGGGGTGACGGGGCCCGGCACGACCCGCGGCGACGACGCCAGCAGCAGCCGGCCGCCGTCCAGGACGCCCGTCTGGCCGCCGAACAGGGTGTCGCCGGTGTTCATCGGATCGACCCCGACCAGGGTGATCCCGGGCCCGACCACGACGGTGCCCTCGTCGTCGCTGGGGCCGAGCGCGACCGAGCTGCCGACCGTCACCCGCATCCCCTCGCGGGACTCCG
The DNA here is from genome assembly GCF_054778695.1 of Actinocorallia lasiicapitis. NCBI lineage: Bacteria > Bacillati > Actinomycetota > Actinomycetes > Streptosporangiales > Thermomonosporaceae > Actinocorallia > Actinocorallia lasiicapitis. The sequence goes on along the minus strand of NZ_BAAGZI010000029.1, from coordinate 11,197 downwards.
GGTCCTCGCCGGTGTAGGGGACCGGTTCGGGCAGGGGCGCGCCGTGCGTCATGGCCTGCACGGAGCTGGCGGTGAACTCGGTCCTGCCGTCGCGTTCGGCGACGGTGCCGCGGACGAGCGTCAGATCGCCGACCTCGGTAGGCGGGTCGGCCGGGGAGGAAATACGGACGAAGATGCCTTCGGAGGTCTTCGGGTCGTCGTCGGGAAGGGCGCTCTGCGCCCAGAAACCGTCGTCGGAGCCCTGGGTGACGATCACCGAGAGGTCGGCGACGGCGCCTAGCATCGGCGAGACCGCGCCCGTCCCCTGGATCTGCGCGACGCTCAGGCTGAACCCCTGCGACGGCTCGGGACGGGCCCAGGCGATGCTCGCGGGCAGGGCGGCGAGCACGGCGAGCGCCGCCGTGATCCGCTTCGCACCGCGCCGCATTGCCGGGCCCTCCTGATCTACCGGAATGTGGCTCTATCTCACCATAGAAAAGAGGATGCCCCGTGAGCCGGCCGGTTACTCCATCAGGACGACCTGCCGGATGACGTCGCCCGCGTGCAGGGCGTCCACGGCGTCGTTGAGGTCCTCGAACCGGATCCGGCGGGAGATCAGCCCCTCCAGGTCCAGCTTCCCGGCCCGCCACAGGTCGACGAAGACCGGGATGTCGCGGCCGAGGTCGCAGCCCCCGTACAGCGACGCCTTGACCGACTTGCCCTCGAACAGCAGCGAGAAGGCGTTCATCTCCCAGGTGTCGTCGACGGCGCCCGCGCCGACCACGATGACGTCGCCGCCGCGCCGGGTGACCTGCCAGGCCGTCTGGATGGCCGAGGAGCGTCCGACGACCTCGAAGGCGTAGTCGAAACCGCCGCCGGTGAGCAGCGCCGTGGTCTCCGCGAAATTCTCCAGGGTGGCGGTGTGGGTGGCGCCGAACCGCCTGGCGATCTCGTGCTTGCCCTCGTTGGGGTCGATCGCCAGGATCGTCGAGGCGCCCGCGATCCGCGCGCCCTGGATCACCGAGAGGCCGACCCCGCCCGCGCCGACCACCGCGACCCTCGACCCCGGCGCGACCTTCGCGGTGTTGAACACCGCGCCCACACCCGTCGGGATGCCGCAGCCGAGCAGCGCGGCGTAGTCGAACGGCACATCCTCGGGGATCTTGATGGCGGACTGCCAGGGCAGCACCAGCTCGTCCGCCCAGGTGCCCGCCCCGGCCATGCCGAACGCGCCCGAGCCGTCCGGCAGGGTGAACCGGGGGACGCCGAACGCCTCCCCGATGAAGGTCATGCACAGATAGGGCTCGCCGCGGCGGCACTCGGTGCACTGGCCGCAGTCGGGACCCCAGTTGACGACCACGTGGTCGCCGACCGCCACATTGGCGACATGGGCGCCGACCTCGGTGACGATCCCCGCGCCCTCGTGGCCGAGGATCGCCGGGAGAGTGGAGGGCAGGACGCCCGTCATCACCGACAGATCGGAGTGGCAGACCCCCGTGGCCATGATCTTGATCTTGACCTGGGCGGGGCCGGTCGGGATCGTCGCGACGTCGTCCCTGAGTTCGAGCTGCTTGTCGCCGATGTTGCGCAGGACCGCGGCGCGGGCCATGGAACCTCCCTGAATTCGCTATTCCACGATGCGCAGTGCCGCTTTCGGGCAGGACCGCACGGCGTGCCTGACCTTGTCGGCCAGGTTCGCCGGGACCTCCGGGAGGAGGATGGCGAGGTTGTCGTCGTCGTCCAGATCGAAGACGTCGGGGGCGAGCCCCACGCAGACGCCGTTGGCCTCGCAGACCAGGGTGTCGACAATCACCTGCAAATCCCTCACCCTCCCAGTTTCCGGTGGTCCCAGGACGCGACCTTGGTCAGGTCGACGTAGTACGCCCAGCGCTTGGCGGCGTTGCCCTCGACGAACGGCTCCAGCGCGGCGGCGTCCGCGACGTCCGGATACATCCGCTGGACGACCGCACGGCCGACCCGGCGGATGTCCTCGGGGTCCGTCACGGCCCGCGTGGTGCCGTACAGGAGCGCGCCGCGCAGTTCGAAGTAGTCGTCGCCGAGCTCGACCAGGCAGGTGACGCGCGGATCGCGCTCCAGGTTCCTGGCCTTCTGGGAGCGCCCGTAGGTCCAGAAGGCGATCCTGTCGTCGACCATGGCGTAGAACATGGTGACCATATGTGGCGTGCCGTCGGGGTTGATCGTGCCCAACTGGAGCTTGTTCGCCCCGTGCAGAAGTTCCGACACTTCCGCTTCCGACATGCTCACCTTCGTGCGCTGAGACATCTCAGAAGTAGAACACGTTCTAGTCTGTGGGGGCAAGGGGTCCTCCCGGACGATGTTCCCCTACCGCCGGGTACGATCTCCGCTCATGACCGAAATGCCGTTGGAGCTGCGCAGGGCCGCGGAGGCCGCCAAAGGCTTCATGCCCCCCGCCGAGGGCCTCGCCCTCTACGAGACCGCGCTGACCTACGGCGCGGTCGGGCCGCTCTTGGAGGTCGGCACCTACTGCGGCAAGTCCGCCGTCTACTTCGGGGCGGCGGCCCGCGAGGCCGGAACCGTCCTGATCACGGTCGACCACCACCACGGCTCGGAGGAGAACCAGGCGGGCTGGGAGCACCACGACCCGTCCCTGGTCGACCCGACCACCGGCCGCATGGACACCCTCCCGACGTTCCGCAAGACCATCGGCAACGCGGGCCTCGAGGACGTCGTCATCGCCGTCGTCGGCACGTCGGCGACGGTCGCCCCTCTCTGGAACACGCCGCTCGGCCTGCTCTTCATCGACGGCGGCCACAGCGAGGAGTTCGCCCAGGCCGACTACACCCACTGGGCCTCCAAGATCGCCGTAGGCGGCTGCCTGGCCATCCACGACGTCTTCCCTTCCCCTGAGGACGGCGGCCAGGCCCCCTACCACGTCTACCTCCGAGCCCTGAAGTCCGGCGCCTTCACCCCCCGCCGCACCGAAGGCTCCCTCCGCATCCTCGAACGCACCGCCGCCACAGACCCCCTCACCTAGGAGCCCGCCGGGCATGATCGCCTCGAGCCGCGGCGTGTCGCCCGTTTGAGCGTCACCGAACGGGCGACACGCCGCAGCTCGGCACGATCTTGGGACGGGTGGCGGGTGGAGAGTCTGTTTTGACGCTGATGCCCTGCTGTCCGCGATCGTTGGCGGGAGCAGGGCATCAGGGAGGGCTGGGGTGGGCCGTGGTCGGGCTTCTGGCCGGGGGTTGGGTTAGGTGTGGGCGGGGATTTGGGTGCAGCCGCAGGCGGTGGGGTCGGAGGGCTTTGAGGGGCCCAGGGGGCGGCCGGCGATCTCCTTGAAGATGCGGGCGGCCGGGGTGGTGTCGGCCAGGGCGTCGGCGGCGAGGATGACGGCGGCGGCCGTGTAGGTGGAGCGGTCGCCGGGGAAGTGGCGCTGGTCGCGGAACTGCCAGCCCGTCCAGTAGGAGCCGTCCTCGTGACGGAGGAACTGGATCTTCTGGAAGACCTCGGCGGCGCGGGGGTCGCCCTGCGCGTCGAGGGCCATGACGAGTTCGCAGGTCTCCGCGCCCGTCACCCACGGCTGGTCGGAGACACAGCGGCAGCCCAGATCGTCGACCATGAACGTGTCCCACTGGGACGCGATCAGGGCGTCGGCCTGCGCACCGCGGATCGCGCCGCCCAGCACCGGGTAGTACCAGTCCATCGACCAGCGGGACTTGTCGGCGAACACCTCGGGATGCCGGGCGATCACATGGCCGAGCTGGTCGGCGGACAGCTCCCAGCCCGGCTGCGGCTCGCCCAGCCGCTCGGCCAGGGCGACCGCGCAGCGCAGCGCCTGATAGATCGACGAGCAGCCGGTGAGGAGGGTCTCCTCGCCGACACTGCCGTCCTCGTGGCGGATCCACTTGATGTCGCCGAACGGCGTCTGCAACGTCAGGACGTAGTCGATGGCGCGGCGGACCGTCGGCCACATCGACGCGACGAACGCGGTGTCGCCGGTCATCAGCAGCTCATGCCACATGCCGACCGCGATGTAGGCGGCGTGGTTGGATTCGCCGCCCGCCTCGGTGACCTCGCCCGCGATCCACTTGGCCGGCCAGGAGCCGTCCGGGCGCTGCTCGTCGCGGAGCCAGCGGTAGGCGCGGCGCGCGGGCTCGGTCAGCCCCGCGACGGTCAGCGCCATCGCGGCCTCGACATGGTTCCAGGCGTCGACGTGCCCCGGCGGGTATCCGTCGAACGCCGCGTACCAGGGGATGGCCCCCGACGGGTCCTGCTGGCGCGCGATGGAGTGCGCCGTGGCCAGGATCTGCTCCGGAGTGAGGGCGGTGACCTCAGCCCGCATAGGACGGCTTCGTCAGGTAGACGACGACGGACTTGCCGATCACCGGGTTGAGGAGCTGCTCGGCGACGCGGGTCGCGAGCGGCCGCTTCATGATGTCCCACACCAGGAGCTGGTGGTAGGCCTTCACGGCGGGGTTGTCGTTGTTCTCGATGCCGACGGCGCACTTGATCCACCAGTAGGCGGAGTGCAGGCCGTGCGCGTGGTGGTGGCCGTCGATGCGGAAGCCGATCGACTTGAGCTTGGCCTCCAGTTCGGCGCGCGTGTAGATGCGCACGTGGCCGCCGGGCGCGGTGTGGTACGCCTCGCTGAGCAGCCAGCAGATCCGCTCGGGCAGCCACGACGGGACGGTCACGGCGACCTGGCCGCCGGGCTTCAGCACCCGGAACAGTTCCCTCATCGCGAGCATGTCGTCGGGGATGTGCTCCATCACCTCAGCAGCGATGATCTTGTCGAAGGTGTCGTTCTCGAACGGCAGCTCGAGGGCGTCGCCGACGACGGTCTCCGCGGACGCGCCGGCGGGCGGCTCGCCTTCGAGCTCCATCGCGCCGAACATCTTCTGGACGCCCTTGAGCTCTTCGGCGTCCATGTCGAAGGCGGTGACGGCGGCGCCGCGGCGGTACAGCTCGAAAGCGTGCCGTCCGCCGCCGCAGCCCATGTCGAGGACGCGTTCACCCAGGCTGATGGGGAACCGCTGGAAGTCAACGGTAAGCAGAGCGGCGCTCCTCTCACAGGCGGCCGAGGCCGCGTTTGTACGGGTGGAACCTGCCGGGTCAGCGTGCGGTGGTGCGGATCGCTGCCCGGTAGTGTTCGACGGTCGCGATCGCGACCGCCTTCCAGGTGTAACGCTCCTGGACGCGCTGGTAGCCGGCCAGTCCGACGGTCGCGCGCTCCTCGGGGGAGTCGTGCAGCCGGCGGATCGCGGCGGCCAGGTCTTCGACGTCGCCCGGCTTGACGAGGACGGCGGCGTCCCCGACGACTTCGGGGAGCGCGCCCGCGGCGCTGGCGACGAGCGGGGTGCCGGACGCCATGTGCTCGACGGCCGGCAGGGAGAAGCCTTCGTACCGGGACGGGACGGCCGCGATCTCGGCGCTGGCCATCAGGTCGCCGAGGTCCTCGTCGGTCAGCCCGGACACGAACTTGACGCGGTCGCCGAGCGCGAGCTCCTTGACGAGTTTCACGGTGGGGCCGTCGTCGCGGAGTTTGGAGACCACGATCAGGTGGACGTCGCGTTCGGTGGCGACCTTCGCGACGGCGCGCAGCAGCACGTCGACGCCCTTGAGGGGGCTGTCGGCGCTGGCCATGGCGACAATCCGGCCGGGGACGCGCTCGCCGAGCGGCTGGGCGTCGGTGGCGCCGCGCGGGTGGAAGATCGCGGTGTCGACGCCGAGCGGCAGGATGTGGATGCGTTCGGGCGCGGTCCTGAAGTCCTTGGCGATGTCGCGCTTGGACGAGCTGGACACGGTGAGGATGCGGTGGCTGCGGGAGGAGACCTGCGCCTGCATCCGGACGAACCCGTACCAGCGGCGCTTGCCGAGCCGCTGCAGTCCCTTGGACGCGTCGATCTCGATCTTGCGGTCTTTGCTGATGGGGTGGTGGATGCTGGTGACGAACGGGAACAGGGCGGGGATGCCGAGGTTGCCGTAGCCGAGCACCTGGTTGTCGTGGACGACGTCGAAGTCGCCCTTGCGCTTCTTGAGTTCGCGCAGCACCCGCAGGGAGAACGTCAGCGGTTCGGGGAAGCCGCCGGTCTTCATGTGCGCGAATTCGAGGACGTCGATCCAGTCGCGGTATTCGGCGATCTTGGGCGTCCGGAAGGGGTCGTCGTCGTTGTAGAGGTCGAGACTGGGGACCTTGGTGAGGGTGATCTCGTCGCGGTCGAGTTCGGGGTAAGGCTGGCCGCTGAGGATCTCGACGCTGTGGCCGAGGTCGACGAGCTCGCGGCTGAGGTGCCGCAAGTACACGCCCTGGCCGCCGCAGTGGGGTTTGCTGCGGTAGGAAAGCAGGGCGATCCTCAACGGTGCCTGCTGTTCATCCTTTGCGCTCACGCCCACCTCATCTACTCGCGCCCTAATGGTCCCCATAGGGAATGGGTTGCCCTGACTCTAGCCTGCCCACGTTACCTGCGAGTTCGCTGGGATCCGACTTACATACTGACCTGACGGTCACTTGGTACGCCGTAAGGCGGGCACCTTGGGGCGGTGCCCGCCTTACGGCGGCGAGATTTGTGACAGAGGTCTCAACCGCGTTTGGCGGTGGGAGTGAAGCGGACCGGGATCTCCTTGAAACCGTTGACGAAATTCGACCGCAGCCGACGGGCGTCGCCCGCGAGCTCGATGTCCGGCAGCCGCTGGGCGAGCGCGTCGAACAGGACCGTCAGGTTCAGCCGGGCCAGATGGGTGCCCAGGCAGTAGTGCGGGCCGCCCGCGCCGAAACCGATGTGCGCGTTCGACTCGCGCCCCACGTCGAACACATAGGGATCGGCGTAGACGTCCTCGTCGCGGTTGCCCGAGGCGTAGAACATGACGACCTTGTCGCCTTTTCTGAGCTGCTTGCCGTTCAGCAGGGTGTCGCGGGTCACCGTCCGCCGGAAAAGGTTGATCGGGCTGGTCCAGCGGACGATCTCGTCGGCGTAGGTCCGCGCCACCGACGGGTCGTGCTTCAGCCGTTCCCACTGGTCGGGGTGGTCGAAGAACGCGAGGATGCCGCCCGCCGTCGCCGTCCGGGTGGTCTCGTTGCCCGCGATGGTCAGCATGAGGATGAAGAGGTTGAACTCCTCGTCGCTCATCACGTTGCCGTCGGCGTCCGGCTCCAGGAGCTTGGTCGCGATGTCGTCGCGGGGTTCCGCGCGGCGCGCCTCGGCGATCTCCTGCGCGAACAGGTAGATCTCCATGGCGGCGTTCTTCGCGATCTCCGGGCCGTCCTGGAGTTCGGGGTCGTCGAACCCGACGAGCTGGTTCGACTTCTCGAACAGCCAGTCCGCCTTGTCCAGCGGCGCGCCCATCAGCTCGCAGATCGTCTGCAGCGGCAGCGGCGCGGCGATCTCCCGGACGAACTCCGCCTCGCCCCGCTCGCACACCTGGTCGATCAGATTGTGCGTGATCTCCACGATGTGCTCTCTGAGCTGCCCGATCATCCGCGGGGTGAAGCCCCGGTTGACTTTCGCCCGCTGCTTGGTGTGTTTCGGCGGGTCCATGAACAGCAGGTTGTTCCGCTGCAGTTCGAGGTCCTCCTCGCCGTACTCGGTGAACATCGACGTGCGCTCGTTCGCGGAGAACAGGTCGGGGTTGCGCGAGACGAAGGTGATGTCCTCGTGCTTGGTGATCGCCCAGAATCCTTCGACGCCCTCGTGCGGATCGGCGTGCCAGTGGACGGGATCGTTCTTGCGCAGCCAGTCGAACTGCGCGAACGGGATGCCGTCCTGCTCGTAGACGTCGGGGTCGATGAGGTCGATCTTCGGGATTTCGGGCGCGCTCATGGCACTCCTCGGTGCTGCGGAGGGGAACTGCGGAGGGGTGGGAGAAAGGCGGAGCTAGTCGAAGGCGAGTGCGGCGTGGGCGGAGAAGCCGCCGGCGGGGACTTCCAGGGCCTCGGCCAGCGCGGCCGGGGTCCAGACGCCGTCGGCGCGCACGACCTGGGAGGTGGTCGGCGGCGCCATGACGGCCACGACCCCGCCGTACACCACGAAGACCTGGGCGTTGACGGAGGCGGCGGCGGGCGAGGCGAGATAGGCGACCAGCGGGGAGACGTGCTGGACGCTCAGCGGGTCGGGCCCCTCGGCGGGCGCCTCACCGAACACCCCGGCCGTCATGCCGGTGCGGGCGCGCGGGCAGATCGCGTTGACGCGCACGCCGATCCGGCCGACCGCGTGCGCGGTGGACAGGGTGAGGGCGGTGATCCCGCCCTTGGCGGCCGCGTAGTTGGGCTGGCCGGGGGAGCCGAGCAGGAACGCCTCGGACGCCGTGTTGACGATCCGTCCGTAGACGCTGCCGCCTTCGGCCTTGGCCACACCCCGCCAGTGGGCGACGGCGTGCCGGGAGGTCACGAAGTGGCCTTTGAGGTGGACGCGGACGACGGAATCCCACTCGTCCTCTGACATGTTGAAAATCATCCTGTCACGGGCGAAGCCCGCGTTGTTGACCAGGATCTCCAGCGAGCCGTAGGTGGCCAGGGCCGTCTTGACCAGGCCCTCTCCGGTGCTCCAGTCGGCGACGTCCCCGCCCAGTGTGACGGCCTCGCCGCCGGTGGCGCGGATCTCCTCGGCCGTCGCCTCCAGGGCGTCGCCGGGGAGGTCGTTCAGGACGAGCCGTGCGCCCTGCCCGGCCAGTGCCAGCGCCTCGGCCTTGCCGAGTCCCTGCGCCGCGCCGGTGACGATGGCCACCTTGCCGTCGAGGCGGGTGTCGCTCAAGGTGCTCTCCAAGATGATCTCTGGTGACCATGCGCTTGCTTGGTCACAGCCAACAATGAGACCCGAGTCTCGTCAAGGGTCTCATTGGCGGAAGTGATATGTGTCGCACTTCGCCCCGCTATCTACCCGTAGCGGAGTGTTTGACTAGCGGGTGAAGCGGATCGGATCGTCAGAGCCGTCGCGGCGGACCAGCCCCCGGTTCTCCAGGGTTCTGAGGTGCGAGGCGGTCTCCCCGACGGCCAGATGGTGGCTGATCGGGCGCATCTCGGCCCACGTGTACGACCACGGGCAGCGGCTCGCGATCTCCCAGAGGGTCGCGCCGCCGCGCGGGACGGCCTCCAGCACCTCGCCCAGCCGGGCCTCATGGTGCTCGATGATCTCCTTGGCGCGGCGGGGGATGCCCGAGAAGGCGTACTCGTGGGCGGGCAGGGCGTCGTCGATGCCGAGTTCGGCCGTCATCTGGAGGGCGTCCAGATACGCCTGGAGCGGGTCGACGTCCGGCCGGTCGTAGGGGTAGAGGCCGACATGCGGGGTGATCTCCGGCAGGAGGTGGTCACCGGTGAACAGGACGTCGCGGTCCTCGTCGTGCAGGCAGAGATGGCCAGGGGTGTGGCCCGGCGTGAGGATCGCGCGGAGCCGGCGGCCCGGCACGTCGATCAGTTCGCGGTCCTCCAGCCTGCGGTCGGGCGCGGCGGGCGCGGTCGCGGAGAACTCGGCGAGCTTGGACTGCGCGTCGGCCGGGCCGCCCGCGCGGGCGATCCAGGTAGCCATCTCCCCGCGCGGCGCCTGCCTGACCAGTTCGACCAGCTCGGCGTCGTGGCGGTGCATCGCGATCCACGCGCCGGAACGTTCCCTGACGCGCCCGGCCAGCCCGGCGTGGTCGGGATGCATGTGGGTCACCACGACCCCGTACACGTCGGTGATCGAGGTGCCGATGTCGGACAGGCCCGTCTTCAGGGCCGCCCAGGCGGCGGGATGCTCCCAGCCCGCGTCGATCAGGACCGGGCCTTTCGGGCTCTCCAGAACGTAGACCAGCGTCTTGCCCAGGGGGTTGCCCGGGATCGGGACGGGAACGCTCCACAGTCCGTCGCCATGGTTCACGAACGACTCGGCGGCCACCGGTCTCCTTCGTCTCGCTTCAGTGGTGCGGGGGCGCGCGGGAGGGGTCAGGCGCGTTCGATGATGGTGGCGGTGGAGACGGCGCCGCCGCAACACATCGTGATGAGCGCGTTGGTCCCGTCGCGGCGCTCCAGTTCGTGGAGGGCGCTGGTGATGAGGCGGGCGCCGGTCGCGCCGACGGGGTGGCCGATGGCGATCGCGCCGCCGTTGGGGTTGACCCTGTCCATGTCGGGGTCGAGCACCGACGCCCACGACAGGACGACGCTGGCGAACGCCTCGTTGATCTCGATGACGTCGAAGTCGCCGATCGCCATGCCGGAACGCTGCAGAACCCGTTCGGTCGACTGGATCGGGCCGTCCAGGTGGTAGTACGGCTCCGCGCCGACCAGCGCCTGGGTCCTGATCCGGGCGCGGGGCGTGAGGCCGAGCCGCGCCGCCTTCTCCTGCGACATGACGAGCACGGCGGACGCGCCGTCGGAGATCTGCGAGGAGTTGCCCGCGGTGTGCGCCAGCCCCATGACGGGCTTGAGGTTCGCCAGCCCGTCGAGGGTGGTCTCGCGCAGGCCCTGGTCGCGGGTGACGGTCAGGGTCTCGCCGGTCGCGTTGCCCTCCTTGTCGACCTGGGGGGCGTCGATCGGGACGATCTCGCGGTCGTAGCGGCCGTCGGCCCACGCCTTGGCGGCGAGCTGCTGGGAGCGGAGGCCGAACGCGTCGAGGTCGGCGCGGGTCAGGCCGCGGCGCTCGGCGATCCGGTGGGCGGCCTCGAACTGGTTCGGCATGTCGATGGACCAGTCGGCGGGCCGCGGGTTGGCGGGCAGCACGTTCGAGCCGAGGGGGGCGCGGCTCATGGTCTCGACCCCGCAGCCGATCGCGACGTCCACCACTCCGGCCTCGACCAGCGCGGCCGCCAGGTGCACGGACTGCTGGGCCGAACCGCACTGCGCGTCGACGGTCGTCACACCCGTCTGCCAGGGCAGGCCCGCGTACAGCCACGCGTACCGGCCGAGGTGGCCGCCCTGCTCGCCGGCCTGGGTGACGCACCCTGCGAACACCTGCCCGACCTCGCCGGGGTCGATTCCGGCCCGCTCCACCAGCGCCTTCAGGGTGTGTCCGAGCAGGGCCTGCGCCTTGAGTCCCGCGAGCCAGCCGCCCCGCTTGCCCTGCGCGGTGCGCACGGCCTCCACGATCACCGGGCTTCCCATACCGACCTCCTAGAACGAGATTCCAATCGAGACTGTAACGCGTTCTACTTTCGTCGGGAAGTCCGGCCCTCCTGGATCAGTCCGGCTGAACCGGTTCTAGGCCGTGTCTTATGGATCTTGTCCGTAGCGAGCGGCGGTCAGGTGCGTGCCTCGGGGGTGCGGAGGAGG
>NZ_BAAGZI010000028.1:0-31068 GCF_054778695.1 Actinocorallia lasiicapitis | reverse complement strand
TCACCCGCTGCCTCGCCGGCGACCCGCCCGACGCCCCCGCCCTCGTCGACCGGCTGATCACCGGCGGCTCCCCGGCCGGCGACGCGCCCCCCACCCCGCCGTCGGGCAACCCCACGGTCGGTTTCATCGGCCTCCCCGAAGAACCGGGCGACTGACCCCGGAACATCCGGCACCGGGGCGAGCGGTTAGCATTCGCCGAATGCAGGATCTTTGGAACACCCTGTCGGGGGCCGAACTCATCCAGGCGATGGCCGACGGCCGCTTCCCGCAGGTCACGGACGTGTCGTCCTACATCGGCCAGCGGATCGAGAAGGCCGAACCCGGCCGGATCACCCTCGCCTGGACGCCCGAGGAGAAACTCTGCAACCCCGGCGGGACCGTGCACGGCGGGTTCATCGCCACGATCCTCGACAACGCCGTCTGCCTGGCCGCCGCCAGCGCGGGCGAGCTGTTCGTGCCGCAGCTCACACTCAACCTCAACGTCGACTACCTGCGGGCCGTCCACAAGGACCAGACCTACCAGGTCACCGGCACCGTGGTGCACCACGGACGCTTGCGCACCGTCTCCACCGCGACCATCTTCGACCCCTCGGGACGCCCCTGCGCCACGGCCACCGCGAGTGTGACGAACAACCAGGCGTTCGTCCGTGAACGGAAGGCCGATCCCGACGCGTAGGGTGACTCCATGGATCCTTTGAAGGCGCTCGGAACCGTCAAAGAGCTGCGTGACCGGCGCAACGCCCCGCTGATCCTGGAGCTGGATCTCAGCGAGGGCGTGGTCGAGGGATCACCGCCCGACCCGGTCACGGCGCTGCTGTCGATGCGCCGCACCCATCTGCGCGACGTCCTGGACGGGCTGCGCAAGGCCCGGCGCGACCCGAAGGTCAAGGCCCTGGTCGTCAAGATCTCCGGCGGGGTGGGGCTGGCGCTCGTCCAGGAGCTGCGCGACGCCGTCGCCGAGTTCCGGGCGGCCGGAAAGCTGACCGTCGCCTGGTCGGAGACTTTCGGCGAGACCGGGCAGGGCACCGCCGCCTACTATCTGGCGTCCGGGTTCGAGCGGGTGTTCCTCCAGCCGTCCGGCGATGTGGGGATCACCGGGATCGCCCTGTCCGAACCGTTCGTCAAGGACGCCCTGGACAAGGCCGGGGTGGTCTTCCGGTTCGGCAAGCGCGCCGAGTACAAGACCGCGCCCAACATGTTCCTGGAGACGGACTACACGCAGGCCCACGCGGAGGCGTCCGAACGGCTGGTCGCCTCAATCGGCGAGCAGATCGTCGCGGGGATCGCCGAGGCGCGCGGGCTGCCCGCCGCCGAGGTCAGGGCGTTGATCGACCGGGCGCCGCTGGGCGCGGGCGACGCCCTGGAGGCAGGTCTGGTCGACGAGCTCGGCTACCGCGACGAGGTGTACTCCTACGTGCGCCGGTCGGCGGGCAAGGACGCCCAGCTCAGATTTGTCACCCGGTACGCCCGCTCGGGCCTGTCCGACAAGCTGCCCGCCCGCAAGGAGCCGGACCTCGTCGCGCTGGTCCAGGCCCAAGGCATGATCAAACTGGGTCGCAGCGGGCGGGGCGCCGTGCCGGGGCAGGGCGGTTCGGTCGGCTCCGACACCCTCGCCGGGGCGATCCGCGCGGCCGTCCGCGACGAGCGGGTCAAGGCGATCGTCCTGCGGGTGAACAGCCCCGGCGGCTCCTATGTGGCGTCGGATGTGGTCTGGCGCGAGGTCGGGCTGGCCAAACGCGCCGGAAAACCGGTGATCGTCTCGATGGGGAACGTGGCGGCGTCCGGCGGCTACTTCATCGCGATGGCCGCCGACAAGATCGTCGCCCAGCCGGGCACGCTGACCGGCTCCATCGGCGTCTACACCGGCAAGCCCGTGATCAGCGATCTGATGACCAGGCTGGGGATCTCGTTCGGCAGCACCGCGTTCGGCGAGCACGCCCAGATCTACGCCACCACCCGCGACTTCACCGACAGCGAGTGGACCAGCATCAACTCCTCGCTCGACCGGATCTACGCCGACTTCACCCAGAAGGCCGCCGAAGGCCGCGGTATGCCCCTCGACGTGCTCGAACCGCTCGCCCGCGGCCGGGTCTGGACGGGCGCCGACGCCCGTGACCGCGGGCTCGTCGACGAGCTCGGCGGAATCGACACCGCTCTGGATCTCGCCCGCAAACAGGCCGGACTGCCCGCCGACGCCCCCGTCAGATCGTTCCCGCAGAGCTCGCCGCTCGACAGGTTCCGGCCGCCCGAATCCAGCGACGACAGGACCGCCGCGACGGCCAGGTTCGACGCGTGGGGCTCGCTCGCGGGCGTCGCCGCGCAGCTCGGGCTGCCGTCGGCCGGGCCGCTGGTGCTGCCGGGCGTCTGGGATCTGCGCTGACCGATGCTCACGCCTCAGGACTTCACGGCCGCACTGGCCACCTTCGCCACCGACGTCGCCGTGGTCACCGTCCGGGACGGGCGCGACGACCTCGGCAGCACGATCACGGCGTTCACGTCCGTCTCGATGGACCCGCCGATGGTGCTGATCAGCGTCGCGGCCGCCTCCTACCTGTGCGAGGTGCTGCACAAGCAGCCCCGCTGGGCGGTGTCCGTGCTGGCCGCCGCCCAGCGGGCCCTCGCCGGACGGTTCGCCGCCGAGGGCAGGCCGTCCGCGCGGCTGCTGCTCAGCGGCCAGGACCACCACCGCGGCCTCAAATCGGACGCGCTGGTGGTCGAAGGCGGGCTGGCCGCGATGGAGTGCGAGACCAGGCTCCGGATCCCGGCCGGTGATCATGTGCTGTTCGTGGCCGAGGTGCTCGGAGTGGACTATCTGGAGCGCCGGGACCCCCTGATCAGGGTGAACCGGCGCTACCTGCCCGGCACGTCCGGCTAAGTGGTGATCTGGTAGACCTTCCGGAGCTTCTCGTGGACCGTCCAGGTGGTCTTGGCGCCCTGGTCGAACACGCAGACGTCGCCGGGGCCGACCTCCAGGGTCGGGCCGTCCTCGATCTCGATCGTCGCGCGGCCCGACAGCACCACGAAGACCTCGTCGGCCTCCACATCGGTGACGACGCCCGGCTCGATCTCCCAGATTCCGCGCTCCACCCCGCCCCGCTCGTGCAGGACGGTGGCATACGTGCCGCCACCCGACGGTTCGAGCACGGCATCGGCGACGTGTACGACGAACGACATGGAACTTCCTTTGCTGGTGGTTGTCCGGCGAGATTAGTGCAGGGTAGGGGCATGGGCGGACTCGGGTCGCGCGGGCTGGCGCTCGCCTTGATGCACCGGATGCGGGATCTCAACCCCGGCCGGGTCGAAGAAGCGCTCCACGAGATGGGCTCCTCGCGCGCCGAGCTCCGCGAAGCCCACACCCTGTGGACGAAGTGGGCCTACTCCCGCTCCGCGCCCAAGGGGGCGGCGGCGTTCCGGGCCGCGCTCGGGCCGCCGCTCAGCAGGACCGTCCGCGACTTCGGGGACCTGCCCTGCGACGTGCTGCGCTGGCGGATCCTGCCGTGGGAGGAGTTCGCGTTCGAACTGCTCCTCGGTCCCGGCGGGCCCGTCTGGAACCAGTGGTTCGTCCGGCCAGGACCGCCGAAGATCATGAAGCTGGGCGAGCTGGAGCCGTGGACGGCCGTCGTCAACGACGTCGGCGTCTCGTTCGAGGACGCCGCCAACGTCGAAGGATCGGCCCCGCATCACTGGGCCGTCGACTTCACCGCCGAAGGCGCCGCCCACCGGGCCCTGTTCGTCTACGGCCTGCTCCAACGCGTCGACCAGCGTTAGAGGCGGCGTTCGCCGGCGACCCAGACGGCCGCGGTGAGCGGGACGCCGGGGCGGTAGGCCAGATGGAGCTGGGAGGGGGCGTCCAGGACCTGGATGTCGGCGCGGGCTCCGACGCCGAGATGGCCGACGTCGGTACGGCGCAGGGCGCGCGCGCCACCGGCCGTCGCCGCCCACACGGCCTCCTGCGGGGTCATCCCCATGTCGCGGACCGCGACCGCGATACAGAACGGCAGCGACGAGGTGTAGCAGGAGCCCGGGTTGCAGTCCGAGGCCAGGGCGACGGTGGCGCCGGCGTCGAGGAGGCGGCGGGCGTCGGGGTAGGGCTGGCGGGTCGAGAACTCGACGCCCGGCAGCAGGGTCGCGACGGTGCCGGAGCCGGCGAGGGCGGCGACGTCGGCGTCGGTGAGGAACGTGCAGTGGTCGGCGGAGCCCGCGTCGAACTCGACGGCGAGCTGCACGCCGGGGCCGGTGCCGAGCTGGCCGGCGTGCAGCCGCGGCAGCAGCCCCTTGGCGACGCCCGCCGTCAGGATCTCTCTGGTCTGGTCGCCGTCGAATGCGCCGCGCTCGCAGAACACGTCGATCCAGCGGGCGTGGGGCGCGCACGCCTCCAGCATCGGCCCGGTGACGAGCTCCACATAGGCGGCCGGATCGCCTTCGGGCACCACGTGCGCCCCGAGAAAGGTTACCTCGTCGGCGACCCGCCCCGCGATCTTCAGTGACCTGGCCTCGGACTCGACGTCCAGCCCGTACCCCGACTTGCACTCGACGGTCGTGGTGCCCTGCCGGTTCATCTCCGCGACCAGCCGCCGCAGGTTCGTCTCGAGCTCCGCGTCGGTCGCGGCCCTGGTCGCCGCCACCGTCGTCCGGATCCCTCCGGCCGCGTACTTCTGCCCGGCCATCCGCGCCGTGAACTCCTCGGCCCGATCCCCGGCGAACACGAGATGCGCGTGCGAGTCCACGAACCCCGGCAGCACGGCCCGCCCCGCCGCGTCGAACCGCTCGTCGGCCTCAGGCGCGTCCCCCGCCCCCCCGACCCAAGCGATCTTCCCGTCCTCGATCACCAGCGCGGCATCCCGCACCGTCCCGACCTCAGGATCGTTGGTGACCAGCTCTCCGATACCCGCGATGACCAGACTCACCCTCCCACCCTGCCACCCCACGCCTGTCCTGCCCGCCCGCCGTTCCCCGCCTCCGTCTCAAATCCGAGACGGAGACGGGGGCTCGTCCAGGTGGTGAGGTTCCGGCCTGAGCGGTGGGTCAGGAGGTTTTGAGGGGGACGAGGTTGATCTTGACGGTTTCGGTGAGCTGGCCCCAGCGGCGGACGTCGCGGAGCTGGAGCTTCTTCTTCTTGGGGTTCTTGGCGCTGCACAGGTAGGTGCCGGTCTTCGACAGGACCGGGGTGTCGAACTGGCCCTTGCGGATGTGGTCGGCGACCTTCCACTGCGGGCCCCAGGGGGCGGCGACGGGGGCCGTCGAGTAGCCGTAGCCCAGGGCGTTGCCCGTCGCGGACTTCGCGACGGTCGCGAGCCTGCCCTTCTTGTCACCGGTCAGCTTCGCCTTCAGCGCCAGCTTGCCGAGACCGAGCTGCTCCCAGCCGGCGACCTTGGTGTCGCCTTCGTAGCCGGAGTAGTACTCGCGCTTCGAACCGCGGAAGTCGTACAGCAGAGCCGTCTTGGTGATCTTCACCTTGATCCCGGCCATGCCCTTGTACGCGGTGTACTTCTTCTTGCCGTCTTCCATGGTGCCCTTGATGACGGCGGCGACACCGGTCACCTTCCACAGGCCGACGGCACAGGGCTTCTTCGCCGGCGCGGCCTGTGCGGGCGCGCCGACCCCGACGATGCTTCCGGCGACGACCGCGCCGACGAGGGCGAGCTTCACATTCTTCACGCGGGTCACGCTACTACCAACAGTCCGTCATGCCACGAAAAGGTGGCCATCACACGAACAACGGGGAGGAACCGCCTACTCGGCGAACAGCCAGTCCTCGTCCTCGTCGCCCCGGGACGCCGCCTCGACCTCGGCCTCATGGACGGGCCGGCGACGCCAGGCGACGCCCGCCGCGGCCAGCGAGACCAGGCCGACAGCGATCGCCCCGCCCATCGGCGACCACGCCTTGAAGATGATCATCGCTTGGGCCGTCAGGGTGAGCAGGCAGAGCGAGGCGGCCACCCCGGCCGTCGCGCGGCCGAGCGGGTCGAGCCCCGGCAGCAGCCAGGCGAAGCAGACCGCCGGAACCGCGATCATGAACAGGATGAGGATCGCGGTCATACGCCCCGCCCCATCCGGTCGAGCACCTTCATGATGAACGACGGCGGCACCCCGAGCGCGACGACCGTCGCGAGCAGGGCACGCGCGTCCAGCGGACGTCTGCGCATGGTCCGCCACGACCAGCGCAGCGCCTCGACCCGGTGCTTCTGGACGGCCTCGGCGAACGCCACCTTGCCCGCCCAGTGCGCGTATCCGGCGCGCGGGAAGTCGTACTTGCCGAGCAGCCACTGGACCGCGCTGGAGATCAGCGGCGCGTTCTGCAGCACCGAGAAGTAGGAGCCCTTGTGCCAGCGGATCGCCACCCCCACCACGGGCAGGTTCCGCACCGGCCGCCGCCCCGCGGCCCGCAGCAGGAACTCGTAATCCTCCCCGTAACTGCCGGGGATCTCCTCGTCGAACAGCCATCCGGCCTCCCTGCGCATCAGGATCCCCGACGGATGGAGCTGCGGCATGTGCCCGTGCAGCAGGTCCTGCTCCGTGACGTGCGTCAGCGGGATCGTGCGGTCGATCTCCAGCTCGGGCCCGAACAACCTCAGCCCACAGCAGACTATTTCCGCCTCGGGGTCGTCCTGAAGTACCTCGACCTGGATCTTCAGCTTGCCGGGCAGAAACAGATCAGTGTCGTCGCAGAAAGCAACGAGCTCGGTCTCGGCCGCCAGCACACCGGAGTTCCGTGCTCCCGCCGCCCCGGGCGTCCGCGAGTTCCGGATCACCTTGATCGACCGCTGCGGGTCGTCGGAGCCCGCGAGGAGACTGATCTCGCTCTGGTCGAACACCACGATCGCGGTGATCGCTCCCGGGTAGTCCTGCGCGAAGACGGCCTCCAGGGTCTCGGCCAGCAGTTCGGGCCGGTCCCTGGTCGGAATCACCACGCTGACCGAAGGCCGGCTCGCGCCCGGCACCTGCTCGCTCACTGCGCCACCCCTCCCAGTGTGATGAACCGTTCGACGACGATCGCCAGCAGCCCCAGCAGCAGCGGGAACGCGATGACGCTGTAGGGCCGCAGCCGCCGCAGCCCGGCCGGGTCGATGACGTCCACCCGCAGCCGCCGCAGCTCGCGCGCCGTCAGCACCCCGAGCAGCACCGGCAGGTAGATGAGCCCGGCCGGGGTCCACGGGCTGATCCCGACCTTCAGCCCCAGCGGCACGACGGGCGGTTCCGGATCGACGGGCGGTGGTTTCGCCAGCTTGTAGACGGCCGCGTCGCCGTCGGCGAAGACCCGTTTGAACTTGGGCGAGGAGTCGAGCTGCGTCCTGAGTTTGACGCCCCAGTCCTGCGGCAGCCCGAAGTTCAGGGTCTGGTACTCGTCGTTGATCCGCGAGCTGTACAGGTAGCTTCCGGCGTCGGCCATCATGTCCTGCTCGATCCCCTCCAGGGTCGGCTTCCGCGACGCCAGCTCGGCCTGGGTCGGCTGGACGGGCGGCTTCTTCAGGAGCTGCGAGGCGAACGGCTCCTGCGCGAACTTGGAGTTCGTGTACTTGAACAGCTCGAAGTGCTGGTAGCTCCAGGGCCCCTGCGGGGTGTTCGAGGCGGCTTCGGCGTTGGTGACGATCTCGCCCGTCACCCAGACGACCGTGATCGGCTTGTCGCCCGAGTCGTCGATCATCGCGGCGAACGCCTTGAGCTCGCCCGGCCTGACCTGCTCGAACGCCTCGTTGCCGTACCGGACGGTCAGGAACCCGCCCATGAGCAGCACCCCGGCGGCCGTCGCGACGACGGCCGGGTACCAGCGCCGCAGGGTCTGCCGTCGCGGCCCGGTCTTCACCACGGGCACCGGCTTGGGGTCGGGGTAGAAGGCGTAGGCGGCCAGGAACACCGCGCCGGGCAGCATGAACAGGTAGGTGCGCAGCGCGATCTCGCCGCCGTAGGACTGGAGCCCGAACGTCGACACCGGGACGATCAGCAGGATGAACGCCACCCGGTCGTCGATGCCGCGGGCGCGCCGCCGGATCAGCCCGACGGCCGTCAACACCATCACCACCAGCACCAGCACGATCCGCAGCATCGCGATCTTGCCGAGGGCCGGATCGCCGATCGCGATCCGTCCGCTGGTCGACTGGAGCAGGGTCTGCAGCGGGTTCCCGCCGCCGGAGAACAGGGTGTTCTTCGGCGACGGCGCCCAGTACCCGTACGCCATGAAGCTGATCCAGCCGAGGTAGATCACTCCGCCGACGATCGGCAGCCCGCGCAGCTCGCACCGTCCGACGATCACCAGCGCCGCCGACGAGGCGATGAACAGGTACGGGGTGAGCTGGTGGGACGCCGTCCCGGCCAGCAGGATCGCCACCAGCAGCAGGACCAGCGCGGTCCGCTCCCAGGTTCCGATCACCATCACGGGGTCCTCGCCGGGCGTTTTGGGCCCGAAGAAGAACGAGTAGATCCGGCCGGGTTCCTTGCCGGTGCCGCGCCGTCCTGCCTTCCTGGTCCGCAGGACGGTCGGCCGGAAGTACGTCAGCAGGATCGCCAGGAAGAACAGGTACAGCAGGTAGCCGAACGCCTGGGGCGCCAGATAGTCCTGCCCCACCCAGTTGGCCACCGGGAACAGCCAGACCGCGAACCATTTGGCCCGCCAGTTCGCCTTCGTCACCCGGACGATCATCGACAGCGGCAGCAGGTACAGCAGCTGCATGACCACCGGCGACCATTTGAGCACCGCGTTCAGATCGGTGACGCCCACGGCCTTGGTGACGAACCCGACCAGCGCGAAGAACGCCGGCCAGGAGAACCGGGCGTCCAGGTTGGTGCCGATGTTGCCGGTCCTGGTGATGTACTCGATGAACCCGGCGTGCTGCCAGACCGTCGGGAACCGGGCGATCGGCTCCATCACCTGGGCGAGCGCGTGCAGCGACACCACGGTCAGCACGATCTGCGCGCCGAGCAGCAGCGGCGCGGCCCGGCGCAGCGACAGGGTGCCGACGAACGCGGCGACGAGGACGACCGCGCCGAGCAGGGTCGGCAGCGGCAGGATCTTGATCAGCCCGTAGCCGTCGGCGTTCGCGGGGGTGACGCCGCGCAGCGGCACCCAGAACAGCACGGCGCCGAGCCCGACCAGCAGGCTGAGCACGACGACCGGCAGCTTCTCCAGCGGATCCGCGGGGGAGGCCTCGGGGGCGGCCGTCAGGGGGGTGGACACGCTCAACTTCTACCTTCCGCCGCACGGCTCTGGGAAGGGACGGGTGCGGTGCGGGTGGCCCGCAGCAGCGGCGGCAGCACGGCCAGCGCGACGGTGCCCTGGACGGCCAGGACCGCCCAGCCGACCGCGATCAGCCGATGGTCGTCGACGAACAGCAGCACCCCGGCCAGCACTCCGGCGAACCGCGCGCCCTGGATCAGCGCGACGAGCCTGGTCTTCGACCGGACCCGCAGCACCCCGATGTACAGCTCGATGACCGCTTTGGGGAGGGTCGCGAACGCCAGCAGCATCAGCACGGGCCCCGCCTGGCCGGCGAACCCGGCGCCGAACAGGATCGGCCACGACAGCACCCACGGCGCGACGAACGCGACGAACGCGGAGATCGGCACCAGCAGCATCACGGTGCGGCGCAGCGCGGCCTTGGTGGTCTCGGCGAGTTTCGCGGTGTCGAAGGAGCCTTCGACGGTCATCGACATCGCCATGTTCAGCGCGAGCAGGTCGAGCATCAGCCCGAACACCCACGCCATCGCGAAGTAGCCGTTGGTGCCCGCCGACACCTTCGCCGCGACCAGCAGCGGAATGAAGTTGATCGTCGAATGGGAGAAGACCGTGCCGATGTAGTCGCCGGCCAGGTACCGGCCGACCTCGCGCGGAGTGGGGGTGCGGTGCCGGCCCTTGGTCAGGGCGACGTGCTCGGGGATCAGCGTCCGGAAGATCTTGACGTCCATCGGCACGACCACGAGCAGCACCGGGATCATCGTGGCCAGCACGATCCCGCTCGCCGGATCGATCGTCCAGGCCAGCGCCGCGAGCAGCACGAACTTGAGCACGCCGTAGCCGGTGTTCTTGGCGGGCACCCAGCCGGCTCTGCGCAGCCCGGTGAACACGCCGTCCTGCTGGGTGAAGATGTTCCAGGCCACGATGAACAGCAGGAACAGCGCGGCCGAGCCGGGGGAGGTCAGCCCGTCGAAGTTGGGGCTGCTCCACCAGTTCAGCGACACCAGGAACAGGACGCCGAGCAGCAGCGCCGACACCGCGCCGACCAGGTAGGTGGCGACGACCAGCCGTTTCGTGGCGGGCCCGGCCAGCGGCACGAACCGCAGCAGCATGTAGTTGAGGATCGTCACCCCGCCGATCCCCATGATCGCCTGGATTTCGGCGGCGCTGCGCCCGAAGTCCTCCTGGGTGTGGAAGTGCTTGGCGGCGATCCAGAAGCCCAGGCCGAGCACCCCGGTCAGCCCGCCGTTCAGCATGAGCGCGTAGGCGTTGCGGAACAGCGGGTTGCCGAGCTCGCCGCGGAGCCGGTCCATCCGGGACGCGTCGTGCCGCGGCTTGGCCCCCAGCAGGCTGGAGATGTCCTGGGGGCCGGTGCCCATGACCTCAGGGTTCCACGATCCGCGGCTCACGGTTCACGCCTCACGGTGCATCGCCTTCCGGTAGGCGTACCGGGAGCGCCGCACCATCGCGTAGCCCTTGGTCAGCGCCTTCTCCCGGACGAAGCCGTGCCGGCCCGCCACGATCCGCCCGAACGTCTCCAGCGAAGTGGACGCCTGGACGGTCAGCCGCGGGATCGCGTACCCGTCGACCGGATCGGCCAGGTCGTTGGCGACGGCGTAGGCGCTGGCGTAGCCGGTGCGGGCCACGAACCGCCGCACCCGCGCGCTGGAGTAGCCGTAGGGGTAGGCCATCGTGGTCACCGGCAACTGGAGTCTGTCCTCCAGAGCGAGCCGGCTGCGGGTCAGCTCGTCGTGGAGCGCGCCGTCGCGGAGCTGGTCGAGCTGCGGATGGCTGTGGCTGTGCGCGCCGACCTCGATCCCGTGCGGGGTCAGCTCCCGGACGTGCGCCCAGGTCAGCATCCTGTCCAGGGGACGCCCTGCGGCGTCGGGCCCGGCGTCGTCGAGCCAGCCCGTGGTCACGAACACCGTGGCGGGGAAGCCGAAGTCGGTGAGGATCGGCAGCGCGTCGGAGTGCAGGTCGGCGTACCCGTCGTCGAAGGTGATGCAGACCGGGTTCACCGCCTCGACCCCCGCTTCGACGGCCGACAGCGGCAGCGGCGTGTACCCCTCGTCCTTGAGCAGCGCGAGCTGGTCGCGGAACGCGCCCGGCGACACGCAGAGCCCGGCCGTCTCCGGCGGCGGCGACGTGCGGACGGAGTGGTACATCAGGATCGGGACGCCCATGTCAGGCCCCCTTGCGGGTGGCGCGGCGGCCGACCAGATAGCCGGTCGCGGTGTAGCCGAGCCCGATCGTGATCGCGGACGCCCGGCCGAACCCGCCCACATCGCCCCGCACGGTGTCGCCGAGCCCGCGGAACGCGCCCTTCGGCAGGGTCCTGAACGCGTGCGCGCGCTCGTTCGACAGCCCGTCCTGCGCTCCGACGCTCTGCGCGACCAGCGCCTTCGACAGCCCTTCGGCATAGCAGCGCTCCCGGAAGTAGGAGAACCTGGTGCGCTCGACCGGCACCCGGTGCCAGATCACGGCGGCGGCGTCGAACAGCTGGACCGTCTCGGGCATCCGCTGGCCGAGCCGGATGCAGAACTCCGTCTCCTCGCAGCCGAGCGGCCGGTCGATGGCGTGGGTGCGGCCGATGTCGGCGGAGAACCCGCCCGCGATGGCGAACGCGTCACGCCGGAACGAGGCGTTTCCGCCCAGGACGTTGCGGACCGGGCCCGGCACCATGCCCCGGTAGGTGCCGCCGACGGTCCATTCGAACTCTTCTGGGAACCATCGCGGACGGACGCCCGTTGAGACGGTGAAGGCTTCTGCAGGACCGGGGCGACGATGGGGGTCTCCGCCTTGGTCCTGCAGAAGCCTTCTTCCGTCCTCGAGCGCCGCGCGCAGCTCGGCGGCGGTCGGCGAGCCGGGCCACAGCGAGACCGTCCGGCCGCCCACCCCGATCACCTTCTCATCGCTGTAGGCCGCGGCGAACGCGCCCAGCCACCCGGGCGCGGCGACGGCGTCGTCGTCGAGGAACGCCACCACGTCGCCCGACGCGTAGGACATTCCGGTGTTCTTGCCGCCCGACAGGCCCCGGCCCTCGGCGTTGCGCACCACCCGGACGTCCGGCAGCGACTCCGTCAGCCGCTCGAACAGCTCCTCGTTGTGGTCGACCGACAGGATGATCTCGTGTGCGGGGTGGAGCTGGCGGCGGACGGAGGCGACGGCGGCGTGCACGTCGTCCCAGCGCCTGTCGGTGAAGGCGCAGATCACCACCGAGATGGACGTCATGGCGTACGGCCCCTGAGCTTGGCGTAGGTCTTGAGGACGCGGTCGGCCCGCGCGTAGAACTTCGGGTTGGACAGGGCGGCGTCACGGAGCTTGTTCAGCGGGACGTGCCGCGCCCAGTGGTAGGCGGCGCCGGGCGTGGCCCTGGCGACGCGCCCTTCGGCGATGGGGATCTCGCGGCTCTTCAGCCACTCCTTGAACTCCTTGCCGCCGCGGCCCATCCAGATCTCGGTGAGCCCGTCGGCGGCGGCCCCGGACGCCAGCGCGAGATGGCCGATCATGCCGGGGGAGTACTTGCCGTAGGCGGTGTCGTAGGCGGGGAACCAGCCGGCCATCGCGTGGGAGGAGCGGAGCCCGAAGTGCATGGAGACGGGTTCCTCGCCCGCCTTCAGCACGCTGAGCACCCCGAAGCCGGTCTCGTGGAAGTGCCGGACCAGTTCGACGATCCACGGCCGGGTGAACCGGTCGGTGCGGCCGGTCCGCTGGTACTGGAGCGACTTCCAGGCCATGAGCTGCTCGAGGTCGGCGGCCGACGCCGAGGCGAAGGTGTAGGAGACCTCGCCGACCTCCCGGCCGAGCTTGCGCTCCTTGTACTTGATGGTCTTGTGGGTCTTCGGCGCGAGGGCCTTGGCCTCGGCCTCCCAGGCGGCGTAGCCCCCGGACAGGTCGATGATCGGCTCCACCCGGGTGACCTGGTGGAACGGTGCGAACAGCCGCTGCCCGGCGATGAGGTGGTCGAAGTCCCAGACCGAGAGCCGGCAGGCGCGCAGCAGATCACGGGCGTCCAGGGGAAGGTCGGGCGGGGCGACGATGCCCTGCAGGTCGGTCAGGCCGAACCCGACCGGATGCCCGACCCCCGCGGCGTGCCGCTCATAGGGGAAGAACGCCTCGATCCCGGACGCCGAGCTGACGACCGCGACCCGCACGTCGGCACGGAACTTCGCCACGCCCAGCGTGAACTCGGGGGCGAGGAACGGGTTGGCGAGCGCGGGATCCGTCCCCTGGATCTCGCGCCAGCGCCGCAGGTCCTCCGGGCCGAGCTCCCTCGGCACGACGATTTCTACCTTCATTTCGCCCTCGCGGCGGCGAGCTGTCCCACGGAGACAGGTTCGAACGGCTGGGTCGCGACCGCCTGGTCGAGCTTGCCGGCGAACCGCAGCCGGAACATGGTCCGCAGCACCCGCCAGCCGTCGCGGAAGGTGTTGAGGTTGGACTCGCCGAACCGGCGGTGGGACTCGTGCGACGCCACCTCGGCGACGCGCAGCCCCGCCCGGACGGCGTTGATGCAGATCTCCGTCTCGATCTCGAACCCCGTCGAGGTGAGCTGGAGCCGTTCCACGGCCGAACGCCGCATCGCGACATAGCCGTAGCACAGGTCGGTCCACTTCTGCCGGTACAGGACGTTCGCGGTGCGCGTCAGCCAGAGGTTGCCCTTGTCGCGCAGCCAGGTCAGGTCGTCGGAGCCGCCGCCGCAGTTGTAGCGGGAGCCCTTGACGAACTCGAAGCCCCGGCAGAGCAGCGACAGGAAACTGTCGAACTCGGCCGGATCCATCGAACCGTCCGCGTCGAGCATGATGATGACCTCGCTGGTGGCGGCCGCCATCCCGGTCCGCATCGCGGTCCCCTTGCCGGTGGGCGGTTCCACGATGATCACTGCGTCGGGCCGCAGCAGCCGGGTGATCTCAACGGTGCCGTCCGTCGACTCGCCGTCCACGATGACGACCTCGTCCACCGCGGTCAGCCGCGGCAGGAGCCATCGGAGATTGTCGGCTTCGTTGAGGGTCGGGATGACCGCCGTGACCGTCGGCCACTGGGTCCGCCGCCGCGACAGGTCCAGCCGGTTCCTGCGAAGCGTAGGAGAGATCATCGCCGGTGCGAGGGAATGCTGGGTGTTCATTGGGGGCCCCCGTGGAAGGTGGGTGTCTGACTCTTCTGATGACGGCTACCGGGCTGTTGTTCGGAGATCCCCGGGAAGCCAACTCCTAGGTGATGGGTTGCTAACCATCGCGCGGAAGGGATACGCAGCGTTAGGCATGATTCGGCCAACGCGGCGCGACAGCCTTTCGCACGATCGAATGAAGAGTCAGGCATGTCCGGTGTTTCCGCTGGTGGGAGCGGTGTCAGCGGAACGTGCTGAGCGGAATGTGCAGCCAATCCGGGCGGTTGCGGAACTCATACACCACCTCATACACCGCCTTGTCGTATTCGAAAGCACGCAACGGCACCGGATGTGTTGCCGGATCCGGCCCGCCCGCTTCGGTGTAACCCGCCTGGAATGCGGATCGGTTCGGACCCGACCAGTCCGGAGTGTGGCCGAAAGAGGACGCGTAGTCGAAAGACCGGAGCATTCCGGCGACGTCCCGGAGCGGGTGGGCGGGGGCGCGCCGCTCCGCGAGGGGCTTGCTGGGCTCGCCTTCGAAGTCCAGCAGCCGCCAGCCGTCCGGGGTGCTCATCACCTGGCCGAGGTGGTAGTCGCCGTGGACGCGCTGCGCGGGCAGCGCCCCGTACGCGGCCAGCTCGGCGAACGCCTCGGCGAGCCCCGCCCGGAACGGGACGAGCGCGGGGACCTGCGCGCACGCCGTGTCCAGCCGCGCCGTCATGGTCGCCGCCAGGATCCGGACCGCTTCCGCGGGCAGCTCCACCACCCCGAACACGGCGGCGAGGTCCTTGTGGACGCGGGCGGTGGCCGCGCCGAGCGCGTGCGCCTCGTGCCGGAAGTTCGCGGCCGACGCCGCCAGCCGCCACCCGTCGACGCCGTCGGCGAGGAACTCCGTCACCATCCCCAGCGTGGTCGTGACGCCGTCCAGCTCGGTCTCGACCCAGCCGTAGAGCTTGGCGACCTGGCCGCGTCCGGTGAGCGCCCTGGTCAGCTCCAGATCGGGGTTGATCCCCGGGGTCAGCAGCCGGAACAGCTTCGCGATCGCGGCCCGCCCGTAGACGACGGAGCTGTTGGACTGCTCCGCGCCGAGCGGCCGCGCCGCGAGCGCGGGATCGACCGGCTCCAGCGAACGGAAACGCAGGCTCCCGACGTCGGCTCCCGCGTTGCAGGCGCCGAGGAGGAACGCGGGGAAGCCGTCGCCGAGCAGATGCTGGTAGAGGTGGGTGTCGTCGCCCTGGCGGACCTCCAGGATCAGATGGTCGAGGCCGTCCAGGAGCGGGGTGCGGCGGCGGACCGTCACCGACGTGATCGGCCGTCCCTTGCCGGCGAACCAGCGCTGCCGGGGCAGCCAGGTCTGGAGTTGCTTCTCGAGGGTGGCCGTCACTCCTCCAAACGGGGGGCGGGCGGGAGCACGAACCAGTAGAAGCCGTGCCCCGGCAGGGTCATCAGATAGGGCAGCTCACCGATGGCGGGGAAACGGACCCCGCCCATGCACTCGATGGGCGCGATGCCCTCGAACCGGCGCAGGTCCAGCTCGACGGGCTGCGGGAACCGCGACAGGTTGTTGACGCACAGCACCCGGTCGTCGCCGAACTCGCGCAGGAACGCCAGCACGGCCGGGTTCGACGCCGTCAGCTCCACGAAGGTGCCGTTGCCGAAGACCGGATGGCGCTTCCTGATCTCGATCATCTTCCTGGTCCAGAGCAGCAGCGAACCGGGGTTGCGCTGCTGCGCCTCGACGTTCAGCGCCTGGTACCCGTAGATCGGGTCCATGATCACCGGCAGGTAGAGCCGGGCCGGGTCGCAGGTGGAGAAACCCGCGTTCCGGTCGGGCGTCCACTGCATCGGGGTGCGGACCCCGTCGCGGTCGCCCAGCCAGATGTTGTCGCCCATCCCGATCTCGTCGCCGTAGTACAGGACGGGGCTGCCCGGCAGCGACAGCAGCAGCGCCGTGAACAGCTCCATCTGGTTGCGGTCGTTGTCGAGCAGCGGCGCGAGCCTGCGGCGGATCCCGACATTGGCCTTCATCCGCGGATCGCGCGCGTACTCGGAGTACATGTAGTCGCGTTCCTCGTCGGTGACCATCTCCAGGGTCAGCTCGTCGTGGTTGCGCAGGAAGATGCCCCACTGGCAGTGCTCGGGGATCTTCGGGGTCTGCGCCATGATCTCCGAGATGGGGTGGCGGGACTCCCGGCGCACCGCCATGAAGATCCGCGGCATCACCGGGAAATGGAACGCCATATGGCATTCGTCGCCGCCCGTCGCCGGATCACCGAAGTACTCCACGACATCCGCCGGCCACTGGTTGGCCTCCGCCAGCAGCACCCGGTCGGGGTAGAGCCGGTCGACCTCCGCGCGGACCCGCTTCAGATAGGAGTGGGTCTCGGGCAGGTTCTCGCAGTTGGTGCCCTCACGCGCGTACAGATAGGGGACG
Organism: Actinocorallia lasiicapitis; assembly: GCF_054778695.1. Taxonomy (NCBI): domain Bacteria; kingdom Bacillati; phylum Actinomycetota; class Actinomycetes; order Streptosporangiales; family Thermomonosporaceae; genus Actinocorallia; species Actinocorallia lasiicapitis. The sequence continues at coordinate 14,358 of NZ_BAAGZI010000028.1, read as the reverse complement.
GCGTCGAGCCGGAAACCGTCGATGCCCAGATCCAGCCAGAACCGCAGAACCTCCAGCATCGCCTCCTGGACATCCGGGTTGTCGTAGTTCAGATCGGGCTGGTGGGAGAAGAAACGGTGCCAGTAGTACTGCTGGCGGACCGGATCGTAGGTCCAGTTCGACGTCTCGGTGTCGACGAAGATGATCCGGGCGTCGGGATACGCCTCGTCGGTGTCCGACCACATGTAGAAGTCGCCGTACGGGCCGTCGGGGTCGCGGCGCGACTCCACGAACCACGGATGCTGGTCGCTGGTGTGGTTGATGACCAGGTCGGCGACGACCCGGATGCCGCGCGCGTGCGCCTCGTCCACCAGCTTCACGAAGTCGCCCAGCACCCCGAACTCGGGCAGGATCTTCATGTAGTCGCTGATGTCGTAGCCGCCGTCGCGCAGCGGCGACTCGTAGATCGGCAGCAGCCAGAGGCAGTCGATGCCGAGCCACTGCAGATAGTCGAGCTTGCCGATCAGGCCCTTGATGTCGCCGGTGCCGTCACCGCTGGAGTCGGCGAAACCGCGGATTAGCACCTCGTAGAAGACGGCCGTCTTGTACCAGTACGGGTCGCCCGGGGAGTCCTCGGTGAAGGCGTTCGGGATGGGAGGAGTCAAGCGCGGGGGCTCCCTTCGAGCTCGAAGACGTGCGCCGGGCTCACCTGGGGGTCGAGGCGCACGTAGTTGTGCTGGTGCCAGGTGTAGGCGTCGCCGGTGAGGACGTCGCGGATCCGGCGGGGGTCCGGCCAGTCGAGGTGGACCATCGTTTCGCGCGTGTGGTGGGGGTTCAGGTTGACGACGGCCAGGACGTCGCCCTTGGAGAAGGCGATCACTTCGGCGTCGTCGGTGGGGTGGAAGACGAGGGTGCGCAGCTCCTGGAGCGCGGGATGGGCGTTCCGCAGCCGGTTCAGCTCGGTGAGCAGCGGGGCGAGGGAGTCGGGGCGCGTCCAGTCGCGGTCCTTGAGCTGGTACTTCTCCGAGTCCCGGTACTCTTCGCTGCCCGGCCGCACCGGCAGGTTCTCGCAGAGCTCGAACCCCGCGTAGACGCCCCACGCCGGTGACATCAGCGCCGCCAGGACCGCGCGGATCTGGAACGCGGGACGGCCGCCGTGCTGGAGGTAGGCGTGCAGGATGTCCGGGGTGTTGGTGAAGAAGTTGGGCCGCATGTAGTGGGCGGCCCGCCGCAGCTCCGCGCCGTACTCCTGGAGCTCGTCCTTGCCGTTGCGCCATGTGAAGTACGTGTACGACTGGTGGAAGCCGACCTTCGCCAGGGTGTGCATCATCGCGGGACGGGTGAACGCCTCGGCCAGGAACAGGACGTCGGGATCGGTCCGGTCGATCTCGGCGAGCAGCCGCTCCCAGAACCGGACCGGCTTGGTGTGCGGGTTGTCCACCCGGAAGATCCGGACCCCGTGGTCCATCCAGTGCCGGACGATCCGCAGGACGGCCTGGTAGATCCCCTCCGGGTCGTTGTCGAAGTTGATCGGGTAGATGTCCTGGTACTTCTTCGGCGGGTTCTCGGCGTAGGCGATGGTGCCGTCGGCGCGGGTGGTGAACCACTCCGGGTGCTCCTTGACCCACGGGTGGTCGGGCGCGCACTGCAAGGCCAGGTCCAGGGCGATCTCCAGGCCGAGACCGCGGGCCGTGGCGACGAACGCGTCGAAGTCGTCGAGGGTGCCGAGGTCGGGGTGGACCGCGTCGTGGCCGCCCTCGGGCGAGCCGATCGCCCACGGGCTGCCCGGATCGTCGGGGCCCGGAGTGAGGGTGTTGTTGGGGCCTTTGCGGAACTCGTGGCCGATCGGGTGGATCGGCGGGAGGTAGACGACGTCGAAGCCCATCGCGGCGACGGCCGGCAGCCGCCGCGCCGCGGTCCGGAAGGTCCCCGACTGGGGGGCGCGGCGTCCCGTCGGGTCGAAGACGGCGCCTTCGGAGCGGGGGAAGAACTCATACCACGCGCCGAACCGGGCCCGCCTGCGGTGCACCTTCAGCGGGAACCACGCGGTGCGGGTGGTCAGCTCGCGGACCGGGAACTCGGCGAGGAGCTCGGCGTTCGCCTGAACCCGCTGGAACAGGTCGGCGGGTGGAAGGGACCGTTCCCCGAACGCCTCGGCGAGCTCCTTCAGCGGGGCGCGCCGCGCTTTCGGGACGGCCTTCGCGGCGCGCGCGAACAGCCGGGCGCCCTCCAGGAGCATCAGCTCGACGTCCTGGCCGCGGGGGAGTTTGATCGCGGCGTCATGCAGCCACTGGGCGACCGGATCACCCCAGGCCTCGATCCGGAAATGCCACATTCCCGTCTCCTCGCCGACAGTGACCTCGGCGGTAAGGCGGTCGGTGCCCGGAGCTTTTTCGGTGAGCCCGATCCGGGGCCGCTGCGTCCCGTCGGGCGCGCGCAGCGTGACACCGGCGCCGAAACTCTCATGCCCCTCGCGGAACACGGTCGCCTCGACGGTGAGAGTTTCGCCCTGGGCGGCTTTCGCGGGCCACTTCCCGCAATCCACCACAGGCTGGACATCAAGAATGGGGATTCTGCCGATCATCGGCTCCCACGCTAGCCGCGTACCCGCCGGTAGATCCCCCGGATCACCCAGGTAACGACCATCACTCCTGTTCGTCATCTCCGGGACATAGACCATGCCAACTCCCTTACCGATCCGGCCCCCCGCAAACCGCGCGATTGTCCAATCCCGGACGCCACCTGACCCTGTCCCTCAGGCCACCTCCCCGGCTACGCGGCCCCACGCGATGGAACGAGAGGGACAGGGTTTCGTTACTGGGGGTGTGGGGTCGGCGGATTGGTGCATAGCGTTGGGGCAATGAAGGCAATCCGGCGGTTTACGGTACGGACTGTTCTGCCTGAGGAAGTACGGGGACTCGAAGAACTCGTGCTGAACCTTCGGTGGTCGTGGCACCACGGAACCCAGGAGGTGTTCCGGGAGGTGGCGCCCGAGCTGTGGCGGGGTGATCCCGTCCGGCTGCTCGGCGAGGTGCCGGCGGGGCGGCTGGCGGAGCTGGCCGCCGACCAGGGATTCGTGGGACGGCTGGAGGCGGCCGTCGCCGATCTGCGCGGCTACCTCGATGCCGCCCACTGGTACCAGGGGCTGGCCGAGGCGCCGGCCGCGATCGCGTACTTCTCCCCCGAATACGGGATCACCGCCGCGCTGCCCCAGTACTCCGGCGGGCTCGGGATCCTCGCCGGCGACCACCTCAAGACCGCCTCCGACCTCGGCGTCCCGATCATCGGGGTGGGGCTGCTGTACCGGCACGGCTACTTCGCGCAGTCGCTGTCGCCGGAGGGATGGCAGCTCGAACGGTATCCGCCGATCGACCCCAACGGGCTGCCGCTCACCCTGCTCGACGTCCGCGTCGAACTGGAACTGCCCGAAGGGCGCACCCTGCACGCCCAGGTCTGGCTGGCGCGCGTCGGACGGGTGCCGCTGCTGCTGCTCGACTCCGACGTGGAGGAGAACGAACCCGCGCTCCGGGACGTCACCGACCGGCTGTACGGCGGCGGCACCGACCACCGGCTGCTGCAGGAGATGCTCCTCGGCATCGGCGGGGTGCGGGCGATCCGCGCCTACTGCGCGCTGTCAGGCCATCCCGCGCCCGAGGTGTTCCACACCAACGAAGGGCACGCCGGCTTCCTCGGACTGGAACGGATCCGCGAGTACCGGGCCGAAGGGCTGAGCTTCGAAGAGGCGCTGGAAGCCGGACGGGCCGGGACGGTGTTCACCACCCACACGCCCGTACCCGCCGGAATCGACCGGTTCCCCCGCGAACTGATCCAGCGGTACTTCGCCGGGCCCGACGTCGACCGGGTCCTGGCGCTCGGCGCCGAGACCTACGAGGACGGCGACCCGACCGTGTTCAACATGGCCGTCATGGGGATGCGGCTGGCGCAGCGCGTCAACGGGGTGTCGGAACTGCACGGGGCCGTCAGCCGGGAGATGTTCGGCGGGCTGTGGGGCGGGTTCGACACCGCCGATGTCCCGATCGGCTCCATCACCAACGGGGTGCACGCGCCGACCTGGGTCGCGCAGGAGGTTCTGGAGATCGCCGCGCGGGAGGTGCCGTCGGTCGTGGCCAGCGCGTCCGGCTGGGAGGGGATCGCGGACGTCCCCGACCAGGAGATCTGGGCGGTGCGACGGGTGCTGCGGGCCCGGCTCGTCGGGGAGGCGCGGCGGCGGCTGCGGGCGTCGTGGATCGCGCGCGGGGCCGCGCCCGCCGAACTGGGGTGGGTCGACGACGTGCTCTCACCCGACGTGCTCACCATCGGGTTCGCGCGGCGGGTGCCGTCCTACAAGCGGCTGACGCTCATGCTGCGCGACCCCGACCGGCTGCGCGGCCTGCTCCTCGACCCCGAACGGCCCGTGCAGATCGTCATCGCGGGCAAGGCGCACCCCGCCGACGAGGGCGGCAAACGGCTGATCCAGCAGATCGTGCGGTTCGCGGACTCCGCCGACGTCCGGCACCGGATCGTGTTCCTGCCCGACTACGACATGGATCTCGGGCAGGCGCTCGTCCAGGGCTGCGACGTGTGGATGAACAACCCGCTCCGGCCGCTGGAGGCGTGCGGGACGTCCGGGATGAAGGCCGCGCTCAACGGCGGACTCAACCTGTCGATCAAGGACGGCTGGTGGGACGAGTGGGCCGACGGCCAGAACGGCTGGTCGATCCCCACCGCCGACGGCGTCACCGACCCCGATCGGCGCGACGCCCTGGAGTCGGCGGCCCTGTACGAGCTGGTCGCCGAACACGTCGCCGCGATCTTCTACGACCGTTCCCCGGACGGCCTGCCGGTCCGCTGGCTGGAGATGGTCAAGCACACCCTCACGACCCTCGGCCCGAAGGTCCTGGCTTCGCGTATGGTCCGCGACTACGTCCGCGACCTGTACGCGCCCGCCGCCCACTCCTTCCGCCTGGTCTCGGCCGACGGCTACACCGGCGCCCGGGCCCTCGCCACCTGGAAGGCCCGCATCGCCAAGTCCTGGCCGACCGTGACCATCACCCATGTCGACGAGCAGCTCGCCGACGACACCCCGCACGTCGGCTCGGTCCTGACCGTCCGCGCCGAACTGGACCTGGGCGATCTCACCCCCGCCGACGTCCGCGTCGAGGTCGTCTACGGCCACGTGGACGAACACGACCACCTCACCGACCCCCACGCCGCCGTCCTCACCCCTTCCCCTGCCACCCCCCACCACTTCACCGCCGACCTCCCCCTGGACCGCCCCGGCCCCTTCGGCTACAGCGTCCGAGCCATCCCCACCCACCCCCTCCTGGCCACCCCCGCCGAACTCGGCCTCATCACCCTCCCCCCACCCCCCGAAGGCCTCACCACCGGCGACCTCCGCTGATCTGCCTCGGCGACGGGACAAGCCGGTCCGCGGGTGAACGGAGCGCCTGGCGTCGCAGGCGGAGCATGTTCTGAGCGGGCGCACCGGCACCGGGGACGCGTCGTAGGGGAGCGGCCTGCGGTGCTGGTGCGCGTGGCCTCCGGCCGGAACGCGTCGCGCCCGTCCCCCCGAGGGACGGGCGCAACGGTTCAGGGCGTGGGGGTGGCCTTGGGTTCGGTCCACCCGGTGACGGGGGGCTGGTCGGGGGGCAGGATGAGGTGGGGGTAGGTGCTGAAGACGATGGCGCAGAGGGGGCGGTCGGCGAGGATCTTCGCCATCTCCTTGATGCGGACGGCGATGACCTTGCGGTCGCGTGGGTCGGTCTTCTTGGACAGGTCGAGCGTGGGACAGTCGCGGTAGGCCTTGTCGACGAGGGCGACGACCTCGTCGAAGCTCTTCGCGTCCGACCAGGGGGAGGGGCGTTTGGGCAGGGAGTAGGGGCCGCCGGCCGGGGATCCGTCGGCGTCCTCGAAGATCACGGTTCGGGCGGTGTGGGCGTCGGGGTCGGGGTCGGCCGAGGGGCCCGCGACGGCCACCAGCCGTGCGCCCACGGGGATGGCCTGCGTGGCCAGCTTGATTCCGTCGTCGTTGACGACGCCGAGGTCGAGGAGAACCTCGCCGGAGGGGTCGGTGGTGAGCGGAGACGCATCGGCCAGAGTCCGGTCGACCTTGATCCGGAGGCCCAGGCCGTGCATACCCTTGCCGTTCTTCTTCGCGACCGGGCCCTTCACGCCGACCGGCAGCTCGGTGACGCCGAGCACGGAACCGGTGAGCGCGGTGCCGCCCCCGAAGTAGGGCCTGACCACGGAGCCGTCCGTGGTGCTGACCACCACGCTGGTCAGCTCCTTCAGCTCGCCGATGGAGGCGGTGGTCCAGTCACCGAGCTGCAGGAACGGCAGGCCGCCCTTCGTGAGCAGTGCCAGGTCGACGTCGGGGCGGACGGTGGGGGTGAGGGTCGAGGCCAGGGCGGGGTCTTTGGTGGGGGGCGCGGCGTCGGTGAACAGGGTGGGGATGACGGTGAAGCCGACGGCCAGGGCGGCGGCGGTGCTGAGGCCGCCCACGACGTAGCGGCGGCGGCGGGTTCTGCGGCCTGCCGCTTCGGCCGCTTCGGCCAGGGCGGGGGTCGGTGGGACGTCGGCGCTGTTGTCTTCGAGCATGGCTCTCAGATCCCTCTCGGAGAAAGACACGGTCAGGCCCCCTGAGAGACGAGCGAATCCACCACGGGATGGTCGCGGAGCGTGGGATCGACGCGGAGCTTCGCCAGCGCGCGCGAGATCTGGCTGCGGACCGTCACCGGCTCGCAGTCCAGGATGCGCGCTATCGCGGCATGTTCCAGATCGCAGAAATAGCGGAGCACGATCGCGGCGCGCTCGCGCCGGCCGAGGCGGCCCAGAGCTGACCACAGCGCGTCCCTGTCCTCCACGTCACCACCGTCCGGGAGCGGGACCTCCGGCAGCACCTCGGTCGGCACCTCGGCGCGCGACCTCCGCCTCCACCAGGAGTGATGGGTGTTCACCAGGATCCGGTAGACGTACGGGTCCGGGTCGTCGCCGACCCGCGACCACGCCAGCCACGCCTTGGTCAGCGCCGTCTGCACCAGATCCTCGGCGGTCGGCCAGTCACGGCACAGCAGGAACGCCGTCCGCAGCAACCGCGGCGACCGTTCCGCCGCGTACACGGCGAACTCGGGGCGTTCCGCCATCCCCAGCCTCCCTCGCTCCGAGCCCGGCCGGGGGTTCCACCGGACTCTGCCGACCACTACCGCCCGCCGCGCCCCGAACGTTGCGTACCGTACCGATCTTTTCTCAGCGGTCTTCTTTCAGCGGTCTTCTCTCAGCCGAGCTCCTCCGGATCGTCGAACAGCGCGCTCGACTCCGGCTCGGGCACCGGATCACCGGACAGCGCCTCGTACAGCGGCTGCAGCACATCGGTGAGCGCCCGCCGCCGGATCTTGACGGCGGGCGGGTCGAGGAGCTGCAGCAGCAGCCCCGGCGGCGCCGACGGGACGGGCGGACGGTCCCGGAGCGCCGCCAGCCCCGACGGCGGAGTCCAGAAGTCCTCCGCCGACAGCGGTTCGTCGTGTTCCTCGTCCGGCTCGGTGACGGCCGGTCTGCGGCGCAGCGCCGTCAGCAGATCGTCCCGGGACCGCCCGTTCCACGCGAGGATCAGGAACGGATCGTCGTCGAACGCCTCGGCCAGCAGGTAGAGGGCGGCCGCCGCGTGCTTGCACGGGTCGCCCCAGTCGGGGCAGCTGCACATCAGGTGCAGATCGTCGGCGGTCTCGGGGAACAGCCCGACCCCGCAGGCGTGGAAGACCTGCTCGATCTCGCGGGGCATCTCTCCGGCCAGCAGCCGCGCCCGGAACACCGCCCGCCGCGCCAGCTCGTCCTCGATGGCGTCCCAGCCGTCGATCGCGGGCAGGCCGAGGGTGACCTCGTACGGTTCGGGCCGCGACCCCTGGACGGTCGCCGTCACCTCGTACGGCCGGATGTCGAGCCGCAGCACCTGCCCCTGACGTGCGTAGGCGCGCCCCCGCTGAAGCCTGCCCGTGTCGGCGAACGACTCCAGCAGGTCGATGAACCGGCGCGACCACCACTCCTCGCCGATCGACCCGCGCCGTTTCCGCGCGAGGATCCCGCCGTCCACCCGGATCGGTTTCGCGCTCTCGAAGAACGCCATCAGCCCGCCACCGCCTCGGGCGACAGCCGCAGGACGTCGCGGAGCTCGGCGACCGACAGCTCCGTCAGCCAGTCCTCACCGGTGCCGACGATCGACTCGGCGAGGGACTTCTTCCGCTCGATCATCTCGTCGATCTTCTCTTCGAGGGTGCCCGCGCACAGGAACTTCCGCACCTGGACGTTCTTGCGCTGCCCGATCCGGAACGCCCGGTCGGTGGCCTGGTCCTCGACGGCCGGATTCCACCACCGGTCGACATGGACGACGTGGTTGGCGGCCGTCAGGGTCAGCCCGGTGCCGGCGGCCTTCAACGACAGCAGGAAAACGGCCGGTTCGGTGTCCTCCTGGAAGCGGAGCACCAGTTCGTCGCGGTGCTGTTTGGTGGTGCCGCCGTGCAGCCAGAGCACGGGCCGCTCCAGCCGTCCGGCCAGGTAGGGCTGGAGCATCGAACCGAACTCGGCGTACTGGGTGAAGACGAGGATCTTCTCGCCCGCCTCCATCACCTCGGCGCAGATCTCCTCGAGCCTGGCGAGCTTGCCGGAGCGGCCCGGCAGCCGGGAGCCGTCCTTCAGGAAGTGGGCGGGATGGTTGCAGACCTGTTTGAGCTTGGCCATGGTCGCCAGGACCAGCCCGCGCCGCTTCTTCTCGTCGGCCTGCGCGATCTGCTCCAGCATGTCCTCGACGGTCGCCTGGTAGAGCGACGCCTGCTCGACGGTCAGCGAGCAGAACTCCTTCATCTCCTGCTTCTCCGGCAGATCCGTGATGATCGTCTTATCGGTTTTGAGGCGTCGCAGGATGAACGGCTGGGTGGCGCGTTTCAGGGCGAGCGCCGCCTGCTCGTCGCCCTCGGCCTCGATGGGCACCGCGAACCGTTCGCGGAACGACTGCTTGGGGCCGAGCAGCCCCGGGTTGGCGAACTCCATCAGCGACCAGAGTTCGGTCAGATGGTTCTCCACCGGGGTGCCGGTGAGGGCGATCCGGCTGCCCGCCGGGATGGAGCGGACGGCTTTCGCCTGCCGGGTGCCGCTGTTCTTCAGCGCCTGCGCCTCGTCGCACACGACCCGCGCCCACGGCACCTGGGCGAGCTCGGCGGAGTCGCGGGCGGCGGTGCCGTAGGTGGTGAGGACGACGTCGGCGGCGAGCGCCGCCTTCACCAGGTCGTTCCGCCGGAACCGTTTGCCGCCGTGATGGATGTACAGGGACAGTTTCGGCGCGAACTTGGCGGACTCCCGCTGCCAGTTCCCGACCAGCGACATCGGCACGACGACCAGGGTCGGCCGCCGCTCCTGCGGCACGGCAGGACGGGACTGGACGAGATGCGCCAGCAGCGTCAGGGTCTTGCCGAGTCCCATGTCGTCGGCGAGCAGCGAGCCGAGGCCGAGCCCGTCCATGAACGCCAGCCAGGCCAGCCCGCGCTCCTGGTAGGGCCGGAGCGTCGCCTCGATCCCCTCGGGGGTGGGGACGGGCTGGATCCGCCGGTCGGCCTCGCCGGACAGCAGGTCGCCGAGCGCGCCGCCCGCCTCGACCGACAGCAGCGGCAGCGACTGCTCGCCCGCGTGGATGACGGCCCGGACGACCTGCCCGGCCGTCATCGTGCCGGACCGGCCGTGCCGCAGGAACTCCAGCGCCGCCTCGAGCTGGTCGTCGTCGAGCTCGACCCACTGGCCGCGCAGCCGGACCAGCGGGGTCTTCAACCTGGCCAGTTCGGCCAGCTCGTCCTCGTCGATGCTGTCCGCGCCGACCGCCAGCTCCCACCGGAAGTCGATCAACGAGGTGAGCCCGAATCCCGAACCGGTGGCCGCGCCGTCCTGCTGCTGCTCCTCTTCCTCTCCGGCTTTCAGTTTCAGCCCGAGTTTCGCCTTTCCCGCCCAGCTCGGCAGGAACACCCCGAACCCGGCGGCGGCCAGCAGCGGCGCGGCCTGCCGCAGAAACCGGAACGCCCCGGCGGTGTCGAGCGCGATCCCGGCTGGTTCGGGCGAGTCCAGCACCCGCGACAGGTCGGGGAACACCCGCAGCGCCCGGCCGAGCCCCGACAGCAGGATCTCCTCGGCGCCCTCCAGCAGCGCCTCCCCGCTCCACAAGGCAGCCGCCCCGACGATCAGACTCGGATCCTCAGCCGCCTGCAGCAGGAACTCCACCCGCCACGTCTCCTCCACCCCTTCCCCCGCACTCGCACCGGCCTCGTCCGAAGCGACGCCCGCCCAGAGGTCCGGCGTTTCCCCGAGGCCGGACGGGCTCGGGCCTGGCGGCTCTCCGGTAGGCCGCCCGGGGGAGGGGGCTTCGGTGGGGAGGGTGGGTTCGGTGAGGCGGAAGGCGAGGCGGAGGGGGGCGGCGGCGGGGACGGCGGAGCGCAGCCAGGCGTCGAGTTCGGCGCGCAGCTCGGGCAGGACGTGGTCGTCGCCCGGCTCCCGGGGGATCAGCGCGTCAGGCCCGGTCAGCGCCGCCAGCCACCGTTCCGGCAGCGGAAGCTGATCGGGCACGGCCCCTTTACGGGCGGGTAGCAGCGGATGGGGCGCGGAGCCGCGGACGGCGGTGTCGGTGAGCCCGGCGAGCGCCTCGCGCAGGATGGTCGCGGCCGGGCTCGGCGTCGCGACGGCCCGGCAGGCGGGCGGCATCGCGGCCGTCAGCGCCCGCAGCCGGAGCGGATCGAGGACGGGACGCCACCGTGCCGCCAGATCGCCGTCCTCGACGACCAGGGCGGGCAGCACCCGGCCACGTCTGGTCAGCTCAGCGGCCTCGGCGGCGAGCAGCGCCAGATACCGCAGATCGGCGCCGGGCACGACGTCCGCGACGTGCTCGGCGGAGCGCAGCAGCGCCATCGTCGGGAACGGATCGAGCACCAGCGCCGGCACCCGCCACACGGCCAGCTCGGGTGTGCCGTCGAACGGTTCGGGGCCCAGTTCGGCGGAGGGCAGCGGATGATCGGCGGTGCTGGGGAGCACCAGATCCAGCACCACCCGGGGCGCGCCCGCCACGAACGCCGCGTACGAGGTGCCCGTGAAGTCGGCCGTCGCGAACGGGTGCACGCTGCCGCGCCCCGACCGCGCCCCGTCGTGCTCGGCCCACAGGCACAGCGCCCCACCGTGCCAGGTGGCGTGTGCGACGAGCATCCCGCCCGCTCCTTCCCCCGCTCGATCTCCCGGCCGAAGCTAGCAGCGCCCACCGACGTTTTTCCCGCTCAACCCCCACGCGCCTGCTCAGACCGGCCGAACGAAGATCCTTCAGGGGAGGCCCAAAGCCCACCGCCTCCACCGGACGCTAGGGTTCCGCCCATGTGGCGGACAGCGATGGTCACCGGAGCGTCCAGCGGGATCGGCGAGGCTTTCGCGCGTCTGCTCGCCGCCGGGGGCGCCGATCTGGTCCTGGTCGCCCGCCGCACCGACCTGCTGGAACGCCTGGCGGCCGACCTCCGCGCGCGCCACGAGATCACCGTCGAGGTGCTGCCCGCCGATCTGACCGGCGACCTCACTTCCGTGGAGGCGCGCGCCGCCTCCGTCGACCTCCTGATCAACAACGCCGGTTACGGCGCGTTCGGCGCGTTCCACGAACTCCCCCTGGACGATCAGCTCGCCGAGATCGCCCTGAACGTCACGGCCCTGACCAGCCTCACTCACGCGGCGCTCCCCGGCATGGTCGAACGCGGCCACGGCGGTGTCCTGAACGTCGCCTCGGTGGCCGCGCTGGCCCCCGCGCCCGGCAGCGCCGTCTACGGCGCGACCAAGGCGTACGTCACCAGCCTCACCGAGAGCCTGCACGCCGAACTCCGCCCGCACGGCGTCCATCTGACGGCCCTGTGCCCCGGTTTCACCCGCACCGAGGACGACGCCCCCACCGGCCTGATGTGGCTGAGCCGCACCGCGGTGGCCGAGCAGGGGCTGGCCGCGGTGGCCGCCGGGCGGGCCCTGTGCGTCCCGGGCGTCCAGTACAAGGCGCTCGTCCCGGCGCTGCGGCTGGCGCCCCGAGCCCTGCTCCGCGGGGCGTCCGCAACGTTGTGGAAGCGCGCCTTCCGCACCCACGGAGGCTGAGCCACTTCTTGTCCGCACCCACCAAAGCGGGCATCGATCGCTTGTAGCCCTTGCTCATATCACCGTGCCGAGGCGCCCACATAGGCTGTTGACGCGCGTCACATTCGGCGCAACTATCAGACTCCCTCGCATAAGGCGTCACTTACGCGCCGAACCCCGGAAAGGGCCTAGGTATGCCTGAAGCCATTGACATCAAGGTGCTGAACGAGCTGGAACCCGTCGTCGAGAGGGAGCTCAACCGCCACCTGTCCATGGCGAAGGAGTGGTTCCCGCACGACTACGTGCCGTGGAGCGACGGCCGGAACTTCGCGATGCTGGGCGGCGCCGACTGGTCCGTCGAGGAGTCCAAGGTCACGCCCGCGGCGCGCGAGGCGCTGCTGGTCAACCTGCTCACCGAGGACAACCTGCCCGGCTACCACGCCGCCATCGGCCGGATCATGGGCCGGGACGGCGCGTGGGGCCAGTGGGTGAACCGGTGGACCGCCGAGGAGAACCGGCACGGCATCGTGATCCGCGACTTCCTGACCGTCACCCGGGCGATCGACCCGGTGCTGCTGGAGCGCGCCCGGATGCAGCACATGGAGATCGGCTACGAGCCCGACCACGGGGACAAGGTGCTGCACGGTGTCGCCTACGTCTCCTTCCAGGAGCTCGCGACCCGCGTGTCGCACCGCAACACCGGCAAGGCGTCCGGCGACGACCTGTGCGAGCAGATGATGCAGCGCGTCGCCGCCGACGAGAACCTGCACATGATCTTCTACCGGAACCTCCTCGAGGCCGCGATCGAGGTCGACCCCAACGCCGCGATGCGCGCGATCACCGATGTGGTCAAGGGCTTCCAGATGCCCGGCTACACGATCGACGGTTTCCTCCGCAAGTCCGTGGCCATCGCCAACGCCGGCATCTACGACCTGCGCCTCCACCACGACGAGGTGCTCATGCCCGTCCTGCGCAAGTGGCGGGTGTTCGAGCTGGAGGGCCTGGACGCCGAGGGTGAGAAGGCCCGCGAGGAGCTGTCCGACTTCATGACCGGCCTCGACGAGGCCGCCAAGAAGTTCGAGGAGCGCCGCGAGGCCCGCCGCGCCCGCGTCGCCGCCCGAGCCTGACGCAACCGGCCTGACGCAACCGAACGGCCCCGTCCGACGTCAAAGAACGGACGGGGCCGTTCGCCGTTCCTGACCGTGCGTGGTCGGGACGGGTAGGGTTGGCGGCGGCGAACCGTCCGCTTGCGTCTAGTTTTGGGAGTCGTCACGTCCGGGGACAGCATTGGTCCGTACCGTCTGGCCGAGGTGCTCGGCGAGGGCGGGATGGGCGTCGTGCGCAAGGGCATCGACCCGATGGGCCGGACGGTGGCCGTCAAGCTGCTGCGCGGCGGGTCCGGCGACCCGGTGGCGCTGCGGCGGCTGGCCCGCGAGGTCGACACCATGCGACGTGTGCAGAGCCCGTTCGTGGCCCGGATCCTCGACGCCGACGTCACCGCCGAACCGCCGTACATCGTCACCGAGTACGTGCCCAGCCGGACCCTGGAGCAGCGCGTCACCGAACGGGGCGTCCTGGACGCCGCCGCCCTGAAGAACCTGGCCGAGCATCTGGCGGAGGCGCTCGCCGACATCCACGCCGCGGGGATCGTCCACCGCGACCTCAAGCCCGGCAACGTGATGTTCCGTGAGGACGGCAAGGCCGTCCTGATCGACTTCGGGATCGCCCAGCCCGTCGACGCCACCCGGCTGACCTCCGCCGGCATGGTCATCGGCACGCCCGGCTACCTGTCGCCGGAGATCCTCAACGGCGACGAGTTCCGCGCGCCCGCCGACGTCCACGCCTGGGCCGGCACCCTGATCTACGCCGCGACGGGCCGTCCGCCGTTCGGCACGGGCACCTTCGAGCAGATCTTCTACAAGATCGTCCAGGGGACGCCCGATCTGGACGGCGTGCCCGCCCCGCTGCTGCCCGTGCTGCGCAGCGCCATGGCCCAGAGTCCCACCGAACGTCCGACGGCCAAGACCCTGGCCAGGCTCTGCTCGCGGCTCGACGTCGAACTCACCCTGATCGACCACACGCTGCTCGACACCCCGAGCCACCGGTTCCACTCGCCGCCGCCCAACCCCGAGCCCGATCCGTCGCTGTTCCGGCCCGCTCCGGCCGTCCAGGAGTTCCAGTCGCCGCAGCCGTGGACGCGGCCGCCGGTCCGGCCCGCCGAGCAGCCGTCCCAGCGGCCCGCTGCCTGGGAGCCGCGTC
>NZ_BAAGZI010000027.1:0-31278 GCF_054778695.1 Actinocorallia lasiicapitis | reverse complement strand
GGGGCCGCAGACGCCGCCGCCCGGCTGGGCTCCGCAGGGGCCGCAGACGCCTGCGCCCGGGTGGGTGTCGCCCCAGCAGCAGCAGCAGTGGGGGCAGCCGGGGGCGTATCCCGGACAGTTCGGGCAGCAGCAGCCGCCCAAGCGGAACAAGGGCGTGCTGGCGGCGGTCGGCGCGGCGGGCGTCGCCGTGCTGGTGCTGCTCGGCGCCGTCGCCTATGTGACGCTCAAGGACGACGGGCCGGAGAAGGCGGCGATCGTCCCGCCCGAGCAGAAGTCGTCGGCCGCCGCCACGACCCTGCAGAGCGTGCCGGGGCTGCACTACGCGGGCAGCTTCGACGCGGGCGGCAGCACCATCCAGGCCGACCTGTCGGTGACGCGCTCCGGCTCCGCGACCGGCACCCTGACGATCGACGGCGACACCGTCGAACTGATGGTCATCGACGGCGTCCCCTACATCAAGGCGCCCCGGTCGTACTGGCGGAAGCAGACCGGGATCGGCGAGGTCAGCGCGCCCGCCTACAGCGACCGCTGGTCCAAGGCGCCGTCGTCGCTGGCCGGTTTCGACCTGCGCACCAAGCTCACTCCGGCGAACCTCGGCACCGGGCTCGGCAAGGCGATCCCGCTCGTCCCGCCGTCCGGCGCCCCGACCGCGGAGCCGGTCGACGGTGACCAGGCGGTGAGTTTCGAGGGCGACGACTACCAGTTCTATGTGTCCGACTCCGCTCCGTACCACCTCGTCAAGATCAAGGGCGGGGCGAGCCAGGGCGTCGACCTGAGTGTGACGGAACTCACCCTCCCGCAGACCACCGACGTCTTCACCCAGCTCAAGGAGAAGGCGAAGAGCGGCCTGGCCGGCTCGCTCGACCCGGACGCCCGCGTCAACCTCGTCGGCAAGCCGGCCAGCAAGGGCTGCAAGGAGAGCAGCTGCACGTTCACGATGAAGCTCCGCAACTCCGGCGCCGAAGGTGTCACGGCGAACGTCTTCTTCACGATCACCGACGGCAAGCGCGCCGGCGGAAAGAAGATCACCGAGTGCCGCAGCACTGGTCAGTCCCTCAAGTCCGGCGCGACCGTGACGGTGAGCTGCCGCACCAGCGGCGGCGGCTGGACGAAGTGGGCCAAGAACATCAAGCCCGGCGCGAGGGCCTGGTACTGGACCGACGTGCGGTTCACCGTCGAGGCCGTCACCGGCAAGAAGGTCACCGACCTGGTCTCCAAGCTCGACCAGGAACAGCAGGGCGCATAAGTAACCCCTGATTCCGGTTGGGTACATTGTCGTCCGTCCGAAACCCGCACCGGGCAGTGGACGGACGGCAAGTGTGATACATCCGGTATTGCACGGGGATCTCACCTCCGCACACAGAGCTGCGCGGAGGTCACGGCGCGGGGTCTCACAGTCCGAGACGATGTGTAAATGTGCACGTCATCACGGACGTAACATAAGCACAAAGCCCTAGTAGCCCTCCTGTTCCAGGCCCGACCCCTGGGGCCGTTGGACTGCGCGTCGAGGAGGTTTGACCTCTGTGACCAAACAGGTCCAGCAGCTCGACCGCGTCATCATCCGCTTCGCCGGCGACTCCGGCGACGGGATGCAGCTGACCGGCGACCGCTTCACCGCCGAGACGGCGGAGTTCGGCAACGACATCTCCACGCTGCCGAACTTCCCGGCCGAGATCCGCGCCCCCGCCGGAACTCTGCCCGGTGTCTCCAGTTTCCAGCTCCACTTCGCCGATCACGACATCCTGACGCCGGGCGACGCCCCGAACGTCCTGGTGGCGATGAACCCGGCGGCGTTGAAGGCGAACCTCGGCGACCTGCCCAAGGGCGCCGACGTGATCGTCAACACCGACGAGTTCACCAAACGGAACCTCGTGAAGGTCGGCTACGAGGCTTCCCCGGTCGAAGACGGTTCGCTCGCCGACTACCGGGTGCACGCGCTGCCCCTGACGTCGATGACGGTGAAGGCCCTCGAGGACTTCGACCTGTCGAAGAAGGACGCCGAACGCGCCAAGAACATGTTCGCGCTCGGTCTGCTGTCGTGGCTCTACCACCGGCCGATCGAGTCGACGATCTCGTTCCTGGAGAAGAAGTTCGCGAAGAAGCCCGAGATCATGAAGGCGAACATCGCGGCCTTCCAGGCGGGCTGGTCGTTCGGTGAGACCACCGAGGACTTCTCGACCTCCTATGAGGTGAAGCCGGCGACGCTCGCTCCCGGCCTGTACCGGCAGATCACCGGGAACACCGCGCTCGCGTGGGGTCTGGTGGCGGCGGGGGAACGGTCCGGTCTCGAGCTGTTCCTCGGCTCCTACCCGATCACCCCGGCCTCGGACATCCTGCACGAACTGTCCAAGTACAAGAACTTCGGGGTGCGGACCTTCCAGGCGGAGGACGAGATCGCCGCGGTCGGTGCGGCGCTCGGCGCGTCGTTCGGCGGTGCGCTCGGGCTGACCACCACGTCGGGTCCAGGGGTGGCGTTGAAGGCGGAGACGATCGGTCTCGCGGTGGCCGTCGAGCTGCCGCTGCTGATCGTCAACGTGCAGCGTTCCGGCCCGTCGACGGGGATGCCGACCAAGACCGAGCAGGCCGACCTGCTGCAGGCGCTGTTCGGCCGGAACGGCGAGTCGCCCGTCCCGGTGATCGCGCCGCTGTCGCCGTCGGACTGCTTCTACGCCGCGGTCGAGGCGGCCCGGATCGCGGTCAAGTACCGCACGCCCGTCTTCATCCTGTCCGACGGCTATCTGGCCAACGGGTCGGAGCCGTGGAAGCTGCCCGAGGTCGAGGATCTGCCGATCATCGAGGCGAACTTCGCGGAACCGAACCAGCCCGATTTCCAGCCGTTCAAGCGTGATCCGGAGACCCTGGCGCGTCCGTGGGCGATCCCCGGCACGGCCGGGCTCGAGCACCGGATCGGCGGTCTGGAGAAGGCCGACGGGTCGGGCAACATCTCCTACGACCCCGCCAACCACGACCTGATGACGCGGCTGCGGCAGGCCAAGGTCGACGGGATCGCAGGCGACGTCGAGCCGCTGCGGGTCGACGACCCCGACGGCGACGCCAAGGTCCTCGTGCTGGGCTGGGGCGGCACATACGGGGCCATCTCGGCGGCCGTCCGGCGCGTCCGCAAGTCGGGCGTCAAGGTCGCGCAGGCTCACCTCAGGCATCTCAACCCTTTCCCGGCCAACACCGAGGAAGTGCTGAAGTCCTACGACAAGGTGATCGTGCCCGAGATCAACCTCGGCCAGCTCGCCCTGCTGCTCCGCGCCAAATACCTCATCGACGTGGTCGGCTACAACCGCGTCCGCGGCCTGCCGTTCAAGGCCGAAGAGCTCGCCGACGTGATCCGGGATGTGAACGCAAGTGAGTGACGCCCTCGCCCTCGTGCCGAAGTCCGAGGTCAAGCTCGGACTCAAAGATTTCAAGACCGACCAGGAAGTGCGCTGGTGCCCCGGATGCGGGGACTACGCGATCCTGGCGGCGGTGCAGAGCTTCATGCCCGAACTGGGTATCAAGCGGGAGAACACCGTGTTCATCTCGGGGATCGGCTGCTCGTCGCGGTTCCCGTACTACATGAACACCTACGGGTTCCACTCGATCCACGGGCGTGCGCCGGCGATCGCGACGGGCCTGGCGTCCGCGCGCGAGGACCTGTCGGTGTGGGTGGTGACCGGCGACGGCGACTCGCTGTCGATCGGCGGCAACCACCTGATCCACGCGCTGCGCCGGAACGTCAACATCAAGATCCTGATGTTCAACAACCGGATCTACGGGCTGACCAAGGGCCAGTACTCGCCGACGTCGGAGACCGGGAAGATCACCAAGTCGTCGCCGATGGGTTCGGTGGACTCGCCGTTCAACCCGATCTCCCTGGCGATCGGGGCGGAGGCGTCGTTCGTGGCGCGGACCATCGACTCCGACCGTCAGCACCTGCAGTCGGTGCTGCGGGCGGCGGCCGAGCACCGCGGCGCGGCCCTCGTCGAGATCTACCAGAACTGCAACATCTTCAACGACGGCGCGTTCGAACCGATGAAGGACTCCGACGTCCGGGACGACGTCACCGTCCGGCTGGAGCACGGCCAGCCGATCGTGTTCGGGAAGGACCGCGACAAAGCGCTGGTCAGGGATGGTTTCGGCTTCAAGGTCGGTGCGCCCGGCGACCCTGACGTGGTCGTCCATGACGCGCGGCACCCCGACCCGTCGCTGGCGTTCGCGCTGTCGCGGCTCGACCAGCCGGCCTTCACCCATGTGCCGATCGGCGTGTTCCGGTCGGTGCCCCGCCCCGCCTACGACGAGCTGCTGAACGCGCAGGTCGGCGAGGCGCAGACCAAGCAGGGGCGCGGTTCGCTGTCGGACTTGCTCACGCAGGGCGACACCTGGCGTATCGACTAGATCGTTTCGCTCAAGAAACGCGCGCGACGGGCTCGGAGTACACCTCTGGGCCCGTTGCGCTTTCTGGAAGACTGATCCCCGTGCGCAGACCACCCAAGACGACCCTCCTGGCCGCGATCATCGTGATCGGGCTGTGCTCGGCCGCCGTGGTGATGACCGGCGTCCTCATCGCCGTGGCCCGCAGCACCCAGACCACCCTCGCCACCCCGCTGGCGATCTACCCCGTGACGGTCGCGACCCCGGGCACGACCTGCGCGCAGCAGGGCGTCGCCGGGTTCGACGGCCCCGAACCGGCCTGCTACCAGGTGTCGGCGGACTCGCTGAACGTCAAGAAGGTCGGTGACGTCAAGGTGCAGCAGCTCCCGGACGGCTCCTACGGCCTCTCCGTCCAGCTCATCGGCGCCGACAAGAAGCGGTTCGGCGAGATCACCCAACTGAACCTCCAGAAGCAGGTAGCGATGGTGGTGAACAACCGCGTGATCACGGCCCCCCGCGTCGACTCCCCGGTAACAGGCGGCAAACTCCTCATCACCGGCGCTTTCACCCAACCCGCCGCCGACCAGCTAGCCCGCGCCCTCACCGGAGCCTGACCCCGCGCCCCACGAATTTGTCGGGTTGGCGCTAATCTTCCGGCGTGTTCTCTCTGGAAGGGTCGGTCGCCGAGGAGCCGCAGGAGCCGGTCGGCGAGCCGCGGGTTCGCCAGGCGGACGGGTGGATGGAGCGCTGGTTCGCCCGGCGCACGAGTCGGCTGCTGGCCCGGACGGACGAGGGCGGAGGCCGGTGCGATCTGGGCGCGGCCGGAGCGGTCGGCGTGGCCGTCGCGGTGCTGGCAGTGCCGCACGCGCTGCTGGGCGCGGCCGGATGGCTGGTGATCGTCGGAACGGGTTTTGTGACGTGGGCGGTCGCGGGCCTGCTGGTCCTGGTCGCGGTGGCGCTGCGGCCCCGGCTGCCGAGGCTCGATCGGGACGCCGACGTCGTGGCGCGCGCCGACGCGCCCGAGTTGTACCGGTTCTTCGACCAAGTGGCGGACGCGGTGGGGGCACGGCGAGCCGATCTGATCGTCGTGGACAGGGAGTTCAACGCCTCCTACGGGCGGGTCGGTGCGCGGCGGCGCGTCGTCGTCACGGTCGGGCTGCCGCTGTGGAGCGTCCTGCCGGACGAGCAGAAGATCGCGCTGATCTCGCACGAGTTCGCACACGGACGGAACGGCGACGCCCGGCGCGGCCTGCTGGTGGGAAGCGCCCGGCATACCTTGCGGACGCTGCACTACCTGCTCGGCGGGTACGAAGGCGACGAGACGGGCCTGATGACATCGGCCAATCTGCTCCTGCGCCCGCTGTTCGCGCTGCTCAGAGGACTGGTACGCGTCGCGGCGGTCGCTCTGGAACTGCTGGCGCTCCCCTCAGGACGGCGCGCCGAGTACCGGGCCGACGTGCTCGCCGCGGGCGTCGCCTCGCCGCCCGCGATGATCGGCTTGCTCGACTCCCTCGAGGCGCTCGCCCCCCTCTACTCCTTCGTCCTGGCCACCCCGGCCGTCACGCTCGCCGCCGGAACCGACCCCCTGACCCGCCTGGCCAACCTCGCCACCGAAACCCCCGAAGGCCACCGCACCGAAGCGTCCGAGACGAGCGTCGACGACTCCCACCCGCCAACCCGTCTCCGCCGCGCCCAACTCGCCGCCCTCCCCCCATCCGCCCCTCTCCTTGCCCTCACCGCCGACTTCACCGGCGAACTGAGCCCGTACGCCCGCCGCATCGCCCGCTCCCTCCACTGAGCGTCCACCCTCCTCGCCTCCCTCCTTCGGCCAGTTGCGCCGCACCCTCGTCGCGTCTTGCGCCGAACGCCCGTCGCGTCGACCGTTCCCTCTGGGCTGCTGCCCTCGTCGCCTCATGAGGGTGACTCCGTGCTGGGCGGTTGTGGCGTGCTCGACTCGCCGTGCATCGCTTGTCGCGTCTTCGGGATCGGGGGTGGGGGCTGCTGCGGGTGTAGTAGGTGGGGCGGTACTTGGGGAGGAGATCCGTGATCAGGGGGCCGCGTAGTATCGCGTTTGTGAAGCGTCGGTGGGTGGTGGGCGGGGTCGCGGGGGTGGTTCTCGCCGTGGGTGGTGGGTTGAGCCTGGCCAGCGGCGGGGCGGAGGGCGTCGCGGTCGAGGAGGTGCGGATCGGGGTCGTGGACGGGCCGAAGGACGATCAGCGGGTCGAGATCGACGCGTCGTTCTTCAAGCCGGTCGGGAAGCCCGCCGGGGCCGCGGTGATGCTCGCTCACGGGTTCAATGGGGATAAGAGCGATATGTCGGGGCGGGCTCGGGAGCTGGCGCGGCGGGGGTACGCGGTGCTGACGTGGTCGGCGCGGGGGTTCGGGGAGTCCGGCGGGGAGATCGCGTTGAACTCGCCCGACTACGAGGTCAAGGACACGCGGCAGCTCATCGACTGGCTCGCCGAGCGGCCCGAAGTGCGGCTCGACGGCCCCGGCGATCCGCGCGTCGGGATGGCGGGGCCGTCCTACGGCGGCGCGATCTCCCTGCTGACGGCCGGATACGACCGGCGTGTCGACGCCGTCGTCCCGTCGATCACCTGGCATGACCTCAGCACCGCGCTCCTCCCCAACGGCGTGTTCAAGAAGCTGTGGGCCGGGCTGTTCTTCACCGGGCGGTCCGAGGGATCCACAGCCTGTGGACGGTTCACGCCCGACCTGTGCGCGATGTACCAGCGCGTCGCCGAGACCGGCCAGGCCATCCCCGCCGACCTCGACGCGCTCCGCGAGCGCTCCCCCGCGACGGCCCCGCCCGTCCAGGCTCCCACCCTGCTCATCCAGGGGCAGTCCGATTCGCTGTTCCCGCTCGACCAGGCCGACGCCAACGCGCGCGCCGCCCGCGGCCCCGTCTCGGTCGTCTGGACCCAGGGCGGCCACGACGGCGGCCCCGACGAGCGGACCAGGCTGAACGGCCTCACCGACGCCTGGTTCGACCACTACCTCGACGGCCGGAACGTCCCGGTGGCGCCGCCGTTCACCGTCACCCGCACCGCGGGCCTCGACTCCACCGACGGCACCCTGTCCCTCCAGGCCGCCACCGCCCCCGCCTACCCGGGGCTGCGCGCCGACCCCCGGGAGCTGGCCCTCGAAGGGGACGAGCAGGCCGTCCAGAACCCGGCGGGCGCCACTCCCCCGTCGATCTCGGCGGTCCCCGGGCTGGGCGCGCTCGGCGGCCTGAGCTCGCTGGAAGGCGGCGGCGGCCTCGGCGGCACGCTCGACATGCCGGGCCAGTCGGCCACCTTCCAGACCGCGCCGCTGGCGGAGGCGCTGCGCGTCACCGGCCAGCCGACGGTGCGGATCAGCACCGACCGTCCGGCGACCCTGTTCGCGAAGATCTATGACGTCGGCCCGTCGGCCGTGCCCGCCCGGATGCTGGCCCAGCCCGTCAAGGTCGACGGCGACGCGCTGATCACCCTGCCGTCCCTCGACCACGAGTTCGCGAAGGGCCACCGGATCCAGGTCGTCCTCACCACCACCGACCTGGGCTTCTCCTCGCCGCTCAAGCCCGCCACCTACAAGATCAAGGCGCTGTCGGGCCTGACCGCGCCGACCGTCCCCGCCCTGACGACGCCCGCGCCCAAGCCGCCCGCCTGGGTCTGGCTCCTCCCCCTGGCCGCGACGGTGCTCGCCGCCGCGCTCCTGTACCGGCGGAAGCCGAAGACCGTCTACGATCCCGCCCTCGCCGACGTCCCCCTGAAGATCACCGGCTTGGGGAAGGTCTACAAGAACGGCTTCAAGGCCGTCGACGATCTGTCGTTCGGGGTCGCGCAGGGCCAGGTCCTCGGCCTCCTCGGCCCGAACGGGGCGGGCAAGACCACCACCCTCAGAATGCTGATGGGCCTGATCCACCCCGACGCCGGCGAGATCCGGATCTTCGGCCATCCCGTGACGCCCGGCGCGCCCGTCCTGGCCCGTCTCGGCTCGTTCGTCGAAGGCCCCGGCTTCCTGCCGCATCTGACCGGCCGCACCAACCTCGACCTGTACTGGAAGGCCACCGGCCGTCCCGCCGAGGACTCCCATCTCGACGAGGCCCTGGCCGTCGCCGATCTCGGGGCGGCCCTCGACCGGCCCGTCCGCACCTACTCCCAGGGGATGCGGCAGCGGCTCGCGATCGCCCAGGCCATGCTGGGCCTGCCCGACCTGCTGGTCCTCGACGAGCCGACCAACGGCCTCGACCCGCCCCAGATCCGCGAGATGCGGGAGGTGCTGGTCCGGTACGCCGCGACCGGCCGGACCGTGATCCTCTCCAGCCATCTGCTGAGCGAGGTCGAGCAGACCTGCACGCATGTGGTGGTGATGGCGCGCGGCCGGAAGGTCGCGGACGGCACCGTCGCCGAGATCGTCGGCGGCCGCGGCCTCGAAGACGTGTTCCTGGAGATCATCGGAGCGGGCCAGTGACCACCAAGACCCTGCCCCTGCACGTCGAGGCGTTGCGGCAGGCCAAAAGGCGGCGGACCATCGTCGCGTTCGGGTTCCTGCTGGTGCTGCCGTGGATCCTCGTGCTGGCGTTCCAGCTCGGCGACGGCGGCGACAACGGCCGTCCCAGCCTCGTCGACGTGGCGACCGACAGCGGGCTGAACTTCGCGCTGTTCACCCTGTTCGTCGCGACGGGCTTCCTGCTGGTCGTGTCGGTGGCGCTGTTCTGCGGCGACACCGTGGCCAGCGAGGCCGGCTGGTCGTCGCTGCGGTATCTGCTGGCCGCGCCGGTGCCGCGCGACAGGCTGCTGCGGCAGAAACTGATCGTCGCGCTCGGGTACGCGTCGGCCTCGGTGATCGTGCTGCCGTTGATGGCGCTGGTCGCGGGCACGCTGGTGTTCGGCTGGAAGGACATCATGCTCCCCACCGGCGGCGCCTTCCCCGCCTCGGACGCCCTCGGCCGGATGCTCGTCATCATCGGCTACTCGCTGGTCGCCCAGTTCGTGGTGGCGGCGCTGGCGTTCCTGCTGTCCGTGACGACCGACTCGCCGCTGGGCGCCGTCGGCGGGGCGGTCGGCCTGGTGATCGTCTCCAACATCCTCGACGCCGTGACGGCCCTGGGCGACTGGCGGGAACTGCTCCCCACCCATTTCATGTACGCGTGGCTGGACGCCCTGCAACCGCAGATCCAGTGGACGGGCATGGCCAAGGGCGCCGCCCTGTCGTTCTCCTACGGGATCGTGCTGCTGGCGTTCGCGTTCCGCGGATTCCGCCGCAAAGACATCACGTCCTGACGGTGTGACCTGGGGGTCCATGCGGGTATAACACCCTTGTCGACTCGCCCCGAAACAGTCCATTCCCTGGACATCCCTCGAATTCGATGCGCAATGACCCCGAGACACCCTACGATCGCTCCGTGTGACCCGAGTCACCGGATAATCGGATGAACGAGTCCGTCCCGTCGCATATGCTCACCGACACCTGAAGGCGGATTCCGCCCAGGGTGAACAACCCGCGTGGTTCAAAGCCACCGGATGAGGGGAGATGATCGAAATGGCACGGCAGCAGCAGATCGTCAAGCTTCCACGAGTCCCCCGTCAGCCGACCCCACCACTCGACCTCCGCACCCCGTCAGGCCGCGTGCTCCCTTACTGATCCAGCTTCTGCCCGCACCACGGGCAGAAGCTGATGCCCACCACGGCCCGCCCGCCGTCATGGATGATCAGCCCCCACACCCCGTACCGCTCCGAATGCACCACCACCCGGTCCGGGCACTCATACGGGTCGACATGCTTCTCACACCGCCGTGAGAGCTGGTACCGCATGTCCGCACAGCACATCCCCATCCCCCCAGCGTAACCACCGCCCCCGCCCGATCCCGAGCCAGGGCGCCGCCCACCAAGGCCCCAGGCCGACGCGGCTACTCGCGCCAGCTGATCTTTTGCAGCTCGAGGAGAAGGGGCGTCACAGCGTCCACCTGGTCGGAGTGCCTCTCGAGATACTCGAAGATCATCATCGAGATCCGGTCACCCGTGGTCTGCGGCCCCACACCAGCTAGGTGTCCAGAGTAGAAGCCGTCCCGCCACGGCTCACCAGAGTCAAATGCCATGCCTGGAGCATGACACGCTCCCGACCCCTGCGCCTTCTCCCCGGAACCGACCGCATGAGCGGCACCATCACTCCAGAACGACGGCCGCAACCGGTCCTCCTCGCGGACTCCCCCACAGACAACCCTGCCAACGCCGCGAGATCACACTGGGACGCCCCCGCCGCTCCCGCCCGCTTCTCGGCCCCTCACCAAGGTTCGGCGGGATCCCAGGGCGCCCGACTCACCATCGACCGGATTCACCCGCAGCGCGGTCGACTCGTCATGGAAGCGGTCACTATGATCACGTTTGCGATATGACGACCCGAGGCGACCGACGGGAGCACTCGTTTGACGGGCGACTCCTCGGTGATGACAGGTGGCAGGGCCACGCAGCTGCCGCCTACCGGGAGATCCTTCCGGCCCAGGCCACGGCACTCGACGGACACCTCCCTCCACAGCACGCTCACCGTGCTCTCCGTGTCTCTCGTCGGTGTCATCGGCGGTCCTGGGCCGATTCTCGCCGGGGCAACGGCCCTCATCGTCGCTGCCTCCGGTCTCTACGACGATTTCAACGACGCGAAGGGCGAGATGCGGACGCAAGCCGATGTCTTCCTCGCTCAGGCCAACAGCAACAATGGGTTCGGCGAGGGCGGTGCATGGCCGATCTCGGGGAGAAGCCTCGAGACGGGAGATATTCGCAAGCCTCAGCCGTCCGCACCGCCCAAGGATCTGCCTTGGTGGATGGGGGGCGGGGAGCCCGCCCCCGACGGCGAGCGTAGAGAGAAAGGGTTGCCGCCATGGGCTCCGGCCGATTGACCGCGGGGTGGGTCGCCGTGGTCTTGGCGCTGTGTTCGGGGGTTGGGATCGGGGCTGGTGGGTGGGAACTGTTCGGTGGGCGGGCCGCCGTCAACGCGCCGACGACGGCCGTCGTCCGGGTCGGTGAGGTGCCGGTCGCGATCACTCCGGTGACGATCGACCGCTCCGCGTTCAAGAACGGGCTGCTCCCCCGTGCCCAGTGGCCGAACAGCTGCGGGCTGCTGTCCGAAGAAGACATGAGGTCCCTGCTTCCCGACCTCACCTCGGTCATGCTAAACGCCGTACCGGTCTACCGTTCGACGCCCGAGAACTCCACCGCCGGTCGGCCGCCGGCATCCGTCGGCAAGGATCCGCGAGCCCAGTGCTACTACGAACTGGGCCTCCCGAACGTCCAGCCGGGGGAGGCCGTCGTCTGGGTTCGGCTGGAGGCGATCGGCTCTCCCCGGGCCGTCGCCGACTACTACGAGGCGACGGCACGGGCCCTCGCCTCGAACGCCACGCCCGCAGGTCTTTGCGGCTTCGAGTACCTCCCGGAAGGGAGCAGGTACTGCCGCACCCGGACCGTCGTCTTCTCCGTGGGCGGCTGGGGCCCCACCAGCTCCCGCAGCCAGTGGCGCGACGGGGTCCTGCGGCGCGTCACCGAGATCCTCTTGCGTCGTCTTCCCTGACTGGGCGGAGCTAGTCGGTGGTGGCTAGGCCTGTGGGGCAGGTGAGGCCGTTGGGAGCTGGCGGGACCGGCCCCGCTCTGCGGAGCTGGCTGAGGACGTGTGCAGAGCGGCGGCCCCGAACCTGGCCCGCTACCCTGACGGGCCGGACGACGGTGACGGGAAGGCTGGGAGCACGGATTATGCTCCTGAGCATGGAGTTCTTCGCCGGTACGCCAAGTCGCTGGTTCGTGACGTTGCTGAGTGGATCAACGATGGAGCTCTGGGCAGACATGTTCAGTGAGGAATCCGACCACTACGAATTTGTCCATCTTGTCCATGCTTCGATTGAGGAGCAGCGGCACGTGGTCCTGGTCGATCTCAACCCAGAGGGCAGGGAGAACGTAGCGATCGTCGCCGCCCGGATTCCGAAGTCCGACGTCGATTACATCGAGGGCGGGCCAGTGGACCCCGAGGACCTCCAAAAGCTCTGACCGATCAGAGGCGCGACAGCTACAGGTTCGGACCCTGCTCAATCCCCTCGACCTCGACAACAACACCGGTCCACCAGTCCAGTTCATCAGCAGGCTGCCAGGCCAATTGAACGTCACGTTGGATGAGGTCCTTAACCATGCCACGCAAAGCAGACTGCGCCTCCTCGAGAGCGTCACTGACGTCTACCTGCTGCAGGAACCCGTCGAGGATGTCGCCACGTGCAAAGCAGATGGCGTACCGCCAACGGTCCGATGTCCGATACAGCACCACTGTTTTCGGATCTCCGCCCGCAAGCCACAACGGGCCCCTGTCACCTCCCATAGGCATACGGTATCGAAGGCCTATCTGCGCTAAGCCCTCGCTGAGTACCGTCAGATACGCCGAGGTTTGAAGGTTGATCGTCGGTTGAGGCAATGCCCGTCTGGCAGGAGCCCCAGGTTGAAGGGTCACTTAGGTGCACACGGGTTGGGCCGATGTTGCAGTAGCCGTTGGGGTTCTTGGCGTCGGAGAGGTACTGCTGGTGGTAGTCCTCGGCGAAGAAGAAGTCGGGGGCCGGGGCGATCTCGGTGGTGATGTCGCGGCCGGCGGCGGCGTGGACGATCGGGGCGAAGGAGTCGCGGGACGCGGCGGCCGACTTCGCCTGGGCCTCGCCGTGGGTGTAGACGGCGCTGCGGTACTGGGTGCCGACGTCGTTGCCCTGACGGAAGCCCTGGGTCGGGTCGTGGTTCTCCCAGAACACCTTCAGGAGCTGCTCGTAGGAGGTCACCGCCGGATCAAAGACCACACGGACGACCTCGGTGTGGCCCGTCCGGCCCGAGCAGACCTCCTCATACGTCGGGTTGGGCGTGTAGCCGCCCTGGTAGCCGACGGCCGTCGACAGGACACCGTGCCCCCCGGCCTCGGCTAGAGCCGCGCCGCTGGAGCACTTGTGGCCGCCGAGCCGCACCTGCCCCAGATCCCGCTCACCCTGCTGAAACTCCTCGGTCGCCACGCAACCCCTTACTTTCGCGAAGTCATCAAAACCGGTTCTAGCGGGCGAGCTCCACCGTCTGCCCGTCGGGGGTAACGGTCATCCGGTAGGCGGAGCGGGAAGGCCGGCCGAGGCGGGCCCATTGCATGTAGGCGGCTTGGGTTTCGGCCCACACGTCGCGGTCTCCGCGGGCGGAGATGTCCCAGTCGCCGTCGCTGCGGCGGGTCAGGATCGCCCCGTTGCGGGGGTCTGTGAGGTCCCAGATGATGATGGCGGGCTCGGTCTGGCTGCCGGTGTCGAGCCATGAGATCCCCGGAGCGAGCGCTGTCAGGGCGAGCTGAGCGCCGTCCGTGCCGAGGGCGCGCGGGTCGAACCGGGTGCGGTCCCAGCGCTCGGGCGCGTCCAGCTCGGGAGCCGATGCCCGCTGGGAGCGGAGCATCATGAACCCGCCGCCGCCCGTGAAGGAGCCGACCGCGGTCCCGTCGTCGAGGACGTCGAGACGCAGCTGCTGTCCCCACTGTCCGGGCATCGGCATCCACGGCGCCACGATCACACCGCCCGGACGGGTCTGGGTGATCCACGCGTACGGGATGTCACGGACCCCGCAGGTCACATGGACCCGGTCGACCGGCTGCCGGTTGGGCTGGCCATCGGCGCCGTCGCCGCACACCACCAGCGGATGGCGGCCGACCGCGGTGAGATTGTCCCGCGCGGTGTCGGCGAGCCGGGGGTCGATCTCGACGGTGACGACCTGGCTGTCGTCGCCGAGGTACCAGCCGATCGCCGCCGCAGTCCAGCCTGTCCCGGTGCCGATCTCCAGGACTCGGTGGTGGGGGGACAGATCGAGGAGCTCCAGGTAGGGAATCGAGATCGTCGCCGAGGACAGGGAGCAGGTTGGCGTCCCTGCCGGGTCGTCGGGTGGGGTGGTTCCGTCGTCCCGCTGGGTGATGACCGAGCCGGGCTGGTAGCAGGCGGTCAGCCAGTCATCGAGGTCGGACGCCCGGTTGATCGGCCGCGACGTGGTGCCAGATTCGCCGTTGATCCATGCCCGCTCGGGGACGAACCCGTGGCGGGGGATCTCCCGTAGGGCGCGCGCCCAGACAGGGTGGTTGAGGAGGCCGTGTCGCCGCAGCCGGGAGATGAGCGGCTCGACCAGGGCGGCGACGTCGGGGACGGTGCTGGTCATTCGTCGGGCTCCCATTCGGTCTCGGCGGGCGAACAGTCGTTGCCGTCGCTCTCGGGTTTGCAGCCAGGACGCGAGGAGAGGACGAGGAGGCGACCGTCAGCGTTGCCGTCCGGGCCGCACACGCTCGGGTCGCAGGCGGTGGCCGGTTCGCATGATCCGTCGCCGCCGGGGTCGCAGAGGGACCAGGGCGGACACGGCGGGTTGCACGCGTCCATGGTCTTACGGATGAGTGCCCGGTGCGGCGCGAATACCTCCAACAGGGCGCCCAGCCCATCCGCCCGGACGTCCCCGGCAGCGAGGTGGCGGGACATCGGGCAGCCGCCCACACGGCCGTCAGGGAGCACCGCGGCGACGGTGATGCCGCAGTTCCCGCACAGCTCCCCGGTCCGGTCGACGTCCGGCTGTTCGGCTCGTCCGAGCGCGCGTTTCCGGTCGACGCTGACGTTCGTGACGCCGAGGTCGGCGAGCAGCGCCTTCGCTTCGGGGATCCGCTGGCCGTCCAGGACGGTGATGATCCCCACCCGGATCGAGATCCCCGCCTCGACGGCACGGCCGATGTTCGCGGTGATGTTGGCGTGCCCGTCCTGCTGGGTGATCGCCTTGTGCTGGGCGGGATCGTCGGAGTAGTACGACGTCGCGAGGGACACGCCCTTCTGGGCGAGGACGTCCCACATCGACCGGGACACCGCGACCAGGTTCGAGTACACCTCGACGCTCAGCCCGCAATCGAGGGCGTGCCCGATCAGGCGGGGCAGCGCCGGGTTCAGGAGCGGTTCACCGCCGATGAACTGCACGGACCGGAACCCCGCTTCGGGGGCCTGGCCAATGACGGTCTCCCAGTCGTCGGCGGTCATGTCGCCGTGGCTTTGGGTGGGGCCGGAGTTGTTGTAGCAGTGCAGGCAGGACGCCTGACACTTGGTGGTGATCTCCAACTGCAACATCGTCACGATCGGTACCTCCGTGGGCGTGAACAGTGTCTCTTGGGCAGGTGGCGTTAGTCGAGACGCCGTCGATCAGGGTCATCTGGTGGAACCCCGGGGACTGCGGCGCGCG
Source organism: Actinocorallia lasiicapitis (assembly GCF_054778695.1). Lineage (NCBI taxonomy): Bacteria > Bacillati > Actinomycetota > Actinomycetes > Streptosporangiales > Thermomonosporaceae > Actinocorallia > Actinocorallia lasiicapitis. The sequence continues at coordinate 15,691 of NZ_BAAGZI010000027.1, read as the reverse complement.
CCGTCAACCGCAGCCCCGGGGAGTCAGGGGAGCCCGTCGCCGCGGGCGATCGGGCCGATCGGCTCGTACTCGCCGGACATCAGCATCACCTCCTGGCACCTGCCGGTCGCTCCCTCCCCGGCGGCCTTGAGCGCTTCCGTGGCGGCGGCGATCGCCTGGCCGGGGTCGTCGGAGACGCCGATGGCCCCGCCGGTGACGTCCCAGGAGAACAGGTGGCGATCGCGCGGGCCGCCTCGGAGCGGTGACGGTTCGGGGAGCAGGCTGGCGAGGATCGTCGCAGGGTTGTGTTCGCGGCGGTCGGCGCCGATTGCGGTGGAGTTCTGCGCGTCCGCGTCCGCTTCCATGCGGATCTCCCGTCGCCCGGTGAGTTGTCGGTCACCTGACATTTGCGCGCCCGCGCCCCGGAGGGCTACGAATTTGCCAGCCTTTGCCGAGCATCGGCGATGACGGCATGAGCGGCGTCGCCGTACACGGCCATGCCGCGCAGCGTGGCGAACAGCTTCCCGAAGAACTCGAGCTCGTCGGGGCGGCGGGCCGACAGGCTGCCCGTCCAGTACGAGCTGCGGGCGAGCACGTCGTCGAACATCGCGAACCCCTCACCCATCCACGTCGTCCGGGGAACGCCCGCGGGGATGATCCCGAGGGAGACGTTCGGCAGGGTGGCCGCGAACCGAAGGAAATCGAGCTGCTCGTCCATGACATCGCGGTCGCCGAACACGCTGGTCAGCACGCACTCCTCCAGGATGACGGCGAACCGTTTCTGCCCGGCGAGGACGAGTTCCTGGCGGACGAGCCGTGCCTGGGCGCCGGCGTCGATGTCGTTGTCCAGGTCGTAGAGGTCGGCGCCGATGCGGAGGACTGCGCGTGCGTAGTGGAGGGTTTGGAAGAAGCCGGGGACGAGCTGTGATTCGTAGAGCCGGAACAGGTCGGTCGCCCGGTAGAGGGGGAGGCTGCGGGACTGGACGTGCACTGCGCCTTTGCGGAGGTCGTCGCGGTGTTCCCGCCAGAGCTGGTCGATCTCGCGGAGCGCGGCGATCAGTTCGGGGATGAAGCGGGCGACGCCGCAGGCCGTGCACCAAGCGCGGACGTCGTCCTCGGACGGGGCGCGCTGGCCTCGCTCGATGCGCGTGACTTTCGAGCTGGAGGAGAAGCCGCAGGCCCTGGCGAGCTGGACGCCGGTGAGGCTGGCGTCGCGCCGGAAGTCACGGAGCCGGATGCCGAACGCCTTGCGGGCCGCGGCTGCTTGGTCGGACACGGACTACAGAGACGGCCGGTAGGTGAGCTGGGGGACGGCGAGCGGCCACACGGTCTCGAACGCGTCCCGGCAGAGCGCGACGATCCGCGGGTCGTCGGTGAGCTGGATCTCTACGCGCTTGTCGTCGGCGCCGGAGAACACGGTGAACACCGCGGTCCCGTCGAGGAGCCAGAAGTCGTTTCCGGGCAGGGCGATCTCGGAGACGAGGCGGCGGGGGCAGATCCGGATGTCTTCGCCGACGGCGATCGACGGGTCGCCGACCTCCATCGCCCATGCCTGGTAGGGGCTGAGGGGTTCGGAGACGATGCGGATCCGCCGGTAGGTTTTGCCCGCTGCGACTCCGGCTTCGACCTCGTCACGCCAGCTCTTCGTCGCCGCGTAGAACGGGGCGCGGTCGCCGGCGTTCCAGGCGTCGATGAGTTCTTGGTCGCCGCCGTAGGTGTCCCGTGTTTCGAGGTGGAGGTGTTCAGAGGCCGCTTCGATGAGCCTCCGGCGGTCCTTCGGGGAGATCAATTCCATAGGTGTCCTTCACGTACTTCCGGACGAACGCGTGGATCAAGCTATCGGGGAGCTCAACGAACGTTTCGCCGGGCTTGTATCCCCGCATCTGTGCTCGGACTGCATCCCCGTAGCGTTCCATGCCCTGAGCGCCCCACCCGCGGTCGGTGCGGTAGAAGGCGGGGCAGTCGTCGTCGGCTTTGGAGTCGCTGTCCTTCAGGTAGAAGTCAAGCCGGAGATCGTCCCCGGGGCCCGGGATTTGCATGGATTTGCCACTCCAGATGTGGGGTGTGACCTACCGAGACCATCGCTCACGCTCCGAAGCGAGTCAAGGCCTGTGGTGTATGGATACCGGTTGGTTTCTGTTGCGGCCATGATCGGATGCGAGAGCTACTGCATTACCCGTCCCGTCTGCATCCGGCTGACAGCGCACCTCCTGGTTGAGTCCGGCACACATCGCCCTCCCCGCACTCGTCGCGCCCTCCGCCTCGCGGGCATTGCGCGCGATCAAGTCGGTGCCGCTCGGTCAGAGCAGCAATGACACTCTCGGTTCGACAGTTGCGGAAGTGCCACGAGGTGTCACACGGCAAGATCGATATAGTCAGCCAGCTCCCGCATATCCGACGTCAGAGTGCGCCGCTTGCTGATGAGTAGACCGAGTACATCGCGCGCGTACCGCTGGTTCGTGATCCATTCCGGGGCATCCTTCCGAATGCGCTGCAAGAGGTCGAATGCCTGCGGATACTGACGGAGCTGGACGCGGGCCTTCGCGACGTCGAGCAGGTGCCGGTTCCGGTTGTTCGACGTCGGCCGCAGATCCCCGATCGGAATGCGCTCCGCCATGCTGACCACCCGATCGGGACGATCTTCCACCATCGCGTTCTCGGCCCGTTTCATCGCTACCGTCATCGGCCCGAACGCCCGCAGGAAGTCCCCTGGCGGGGAGTACTCCCCTCCCATCGCGACGGCAGCCGTACGGGCGAGGCGGATAGCGTCCTCGGCATCTCCCGACTGAGCGTTCCGGACGGCTCCAGCACTCATCCGCACGAGTAGCCACCCCCACGCCGACAACTCCTCGATGGTCGCCCGCGAAAGGCGCGGCTCGACGTCATCCGCCCAACGCGCGGCGAGGTCAAGCGTCCCTCGCAAGTCCCCCTGCCGCATCAGCAGCCAGCACTGAGTATTGATGATCGCCGCACTGTCGAGCCGATCCATGGACTCGTCCAACGCTTGCCGCAACGCCACTTCAGCGGCATCGAACTGGCGGGTTTGAGTCAGCAACCATCCCGTGTGGTGCAGTAGCCGAGACCGGATCTGACGGCCGTCCGACCCCAATGCCGCTGCATCTCGCAACAGCGGCGGCAACGTGACCGAGAGATCGCCGTACTTGTCTCCCGAAAACGACGGCATGAGCGACGCCATCACTCTGGAGACGCCGGCCGCCGTCGGCTCCTCCTCGGGTTCCTCCACACGCAACCCGGACAGCGCATCACGCACTGCGGACCACAGATCCGTATGGTCGTCCGGCCCCACCCTGACAATCAAGTCGGAAGTGCGGACGCCAAGAGCCGACGCGAGCTTGCGCAGCGTCTCAAGCCGGGTATCGTCCCGCTCTCCCTGCTCGAGCTTGCGAATCAGTGAAACCGAGACCCCCGCCAGCGCCGCGAGATCACGCTGAGACAGCCCCCGCCGCTTCCGGACAGTTCTCAGCCTCTCACCAAGATTCGGCATGGTCTCAGGCTAAGCGCCCGACCTCCACATCAGCCAAGGTTTCCGCCCAGAGGATCTTGATCTCGTCGAGCAGCGTCCAGCTCAGTCGGTGGTGGCTAGGCCTATGGGGCAGGTGAGGCCGTTGGGGCCGATGTTGCAGTAGCCGTTGGGGTTTTTGGCGTCGGAGAGGTACTGCTGGTGGTAGTCCTCGGCGAAGAAGAAGTCGGGGGCCGGGGCGATCTCGGTGGTGATGTCGCGGCCGGCGGCGGCGTGGACGATCGGGGCGAAGGAGTCGCGGGACGCGGCGGCCGACTTCGCCTGGGCCTCGCCGTGGGTGTAGACGGCGCTGCGGTACTGGGTGCCGACGTCGTTGCCCTGACGGAAGCCCTGGGTCGGGTCGTGGTTCTCCCAGAACACCTTCAGGAGCTGCTCGTAGGAGGTCACCGCCGGATCAAAGACCACACGGACGACCTCGGTGTGGCCGGTGCGGCCCGAGCAGACCTCCTCATACGTCGGGTTGGGCGTGTAACCGCCCTGGTAGCCGACGGCCGTCGACAGGACGCCCGGCTGACGCCAGAAGATCCGTTCGGCGCCCCAGAAACAGCCCATCGCGAAGTCGGCGACCTCCGCACCGTCCGGATAGGGCGGAGCCAGCGGCCCGCCCAGGACGGTGTGGCGCGGAGCCACCTGGATCGGGGTCTCGCGCCCGGGAAGAGCCTTCTCCGGGGCGACCATCTCGGTCTTCCTGTCACCGAACATGCTTCCACCTTAACTCTGCCCTCGCGGGGACCGGTGAGTGCGTCATCACCCCGTAAGGACAGCACCGAGCATGGTTTTGTTCCTTACAAGTTGCTACTTTCGTCTCATGGAACAGCGCAGGGGATTTCTTTACGGACTCGCGGCTTACGGGCTGTGGGGTGCGTTCCCGCTGTACTTCCCGCTGCTGAAGCCGGCGGGCGCCGGCGAGATCCTCAGCCAGCGGATCCTCTGGACGGCGCTCACGGTCGGTCTCGGGCTCGTCGCGTTCAAGGGCTGGTCGTGGCTGCGGCAGATCAGCCGCCGCCAGGCCGGGATCCTGACGGTCGCCGCCCTGACGATCGCCGCCAACTGGGGCGTCTACATCTACGCCGTCAACAGCGGCCACACCATCGAGGCGGCCCTCGGCTACTTCATCAACCCGCTGGTCACCGTGGTGATGGGGGTGCTGATCCTGCGGGAGCGGCTGCGCCGGTGGCAGTGGGTCGCGCTGACCATCGGGGCGCTCGCGGTGATCGTCCTGGCGGTCGACTACGGGCGGCCGCCGTGGATCTCGCTGGTCCTGGCGCTGTCCTTCGGGACCTACGGGCTGATGAAGAAGTCGGCGTCGATGGGGTCGGCGGAGAGCATGGCGTTCGAGTCGGCCGTCCTGTTCGTGCCCGCGCTGGGCGCGACGGTCTGGATGCAGGCCCACGGCACCGCCGCGTTCGGCCACGAGGGCGTCCGGAACGTCGTGCTGATCGTCCTGCTGGGGGCCGTGACGGCCGTCCCGCTGATGTGCTTCAACGAGGCCGCCCGGCGGCTCCCCCTGTCGACGGTCGGGCTGATGCAGTACCTCGCGCCCGTCCTGCAGTTCCTGGTGGGCTGGGTCGTCCAGCACGAGGTGATGCCGGCGAGCCGCTGGTCGGGGTTCGCCCTGGTCTGGCTGGCGCTCTCCCTGCTCACCTGGGACGCCCTGCGCAACGCCCACCGCATCCGGGTCGAAGCGCAGCAGCCGCAACGAGAACCTGCGGCTGCCTGACCCGTACCCCTTGCCACAGCGGGTAGGGTTCGGCAGGCTTTCGGCAAACGTCCCGAAATTTCGGAGTCATTCCAGGTGAAGAAGGTCCTCGGCACGGTAGTGCCCCTCGTGCTGCTCCTCGGCATCGCCCCTGCCCCCGCCCACGCGGCCGTGCCGGCGCGCAAGGCCGTCCCGGCCGAGAAGATCGACACCAGAGGCACCCCGAGCAGCATCGAGCTGAAGATCAACGGGGTGTTCCAGCGGAAGTGGTGGTGGTGCAGCCCCACCACCGGCGCCCTGTCGCTCAGCACCATGGGCATCAAGGTCGACCAGAAGGTCCTCGCCAGGAAGATGAAGACCAGCGAGGCGATCGGCGGCACCTGGGACAGCTCGGCCGTCCGGGCGCTCAACCCGTACGCCGCCAAGAAGGGCTACCGGTACACGCTCAAGAGCGACGTCCACAAGCCGGCCCAGCTCGCCAAGCGCGTCGTCCACGACGTGGGCCGGCTCCGCAAGGCCGTCCCGCTGCAGGTGTACATGGCGCGGCTGCCCTGGTACAAGGGCCAGTTCAAGAAGGACGTCGGGCACATCATCCTGGCCTACGGCTACAACAAGAAGACCAGGACGATCCGGATCTGGGACCCGTACAACTACCTGGGCACCGGCGGCACCCACGACGTGCCCCTGGACGTCCTGGCCAAGGCCACCCAGTCCAACAGCAAGCAGCGCTACGCGGGGATCTACTACATCACCAAGCGCTGAGCGCGGGCCGGTTCAGCCCGTCCGGGGGCCGGCTCAGCCCGTCCGGGAGACGACGTAGTCGCAGAGCCCTTCCAGGGCCGTCCGGGCGGGCACGTCGGGCAGGGTGAGCAGTTCGGCGCGGGCGTCCTCGGCCCACTGCCGGGTGTCGGCGATCGCCCGGTCCATGGCCGGGTGGGCGCGGAGCGCGGCCAGGGCCTCGGCGTGCAGGTCGTCGTCGGCGATGGGGCCGCTCAGCAGCTCCTTGAGCCGTGCGTCGGCCGGGTCGGTCGAGGCCAGGACGTGCAGCATCGGCAGGGTCTTGATGCCTTCGCGCAGGTCGGTGCCCGGGGTCTTGCCCGACTGCTCCGACTCCGACGCGATGTCCAGGATGTCGTCGGAGAGCTGGAACGCCACCCCGATCTTCTCGCAGGCCGAGGTGACGGTGTCGACCACATGCGGGGCCGCCCCCGCCATCATCGCTCCGAACTGCCCGGACGTCGCGATCAGCGACCCGGTCTTGTCGGCCATGACCTGCAGGTAGTGCTTGAGCGGGTCGGCGTCCTCGCCGGGGCCGACGGTCTCCTGGATCTGGCCCCTGACGAGCCGCGCGAAGGTCCGCGCCTGGATCCGGACCGCCTCGGACCCCAGATCCGCGAGCAGATCCGAGGCCCGGGCGAACAGGTAGTCGCCGGTGAGGATGGCGATGGTGTTGGTCCACCGCGAGTTCGCGGAGACCTGGCCCCGCCGGAGCGGGGCCTCGTCCATGACGTCGTCGTGGTAGAGGGTCGCCAGATGGGTCAGTTCGACCACGACCGCCGACGGGACGACCCCGGCGGCGTCCGGGTCGCCGAACTCGGCGGCGAGCAGCACCAGCATGGGCCGGAACCGTTTGCCGCCGGCGACGACGAGATGCCGGGAAGCCTCGGTGAGCAGCGAGTCGTCGCTGTGCACCGTCTCCATGAGCAGGGATTCGACGGCATCGAGCCCCTCCTGCATACGCGCGGCGAGCGCGTCGTCCACTCGCAGACCGAACGGAACGGCAGCACTCACTTCGGCTGTCCCCCTCTAACGAACGAAAAGCTGACCGGCGGCCTGACCCGCAAGGTCGAGAAGCGGTTGCGGGAGTACACCAAGTATCACAGTAGCCGCTAGCCCCAGCGCCACCGCCGTCGCGGTGCCCGGCGCGACCACGACGGACGGCCCGTCGGGCTCGGGGTCACTGAAGAACATGACCACGATGACCCGAACGTAGAAGAACGCCGCGATTGCGGAGCTGACGACGCCGACCACGACCAGCGGGGCGGCACCGCCCGCGACGGCCGCCTCGAAGACCGCGAACTTCCCGGTGAACCCGCTGGTCAGCGGGATGCCGGCGAAAGCCAGCAGGAAGAACGCGAAGATCCCCGCGACGATCGGCGACCGCTTCCCGAGCCCGGCCCAGCGGGACAGGTGCCCCGCCTCGCCGCCCGAGTCCCGGACCATCGTGATGACGGCGAACGCGCCGACCGTGGTCGCCCCGTAGGCCGCCAGATAGAACAGGACGGCCGACAGACCGGTCTCCGACGTCGCGATCATGCCGGTGAGCAGGAAGCCCGCGTGGGCGATCGAGGAGTACGCCAGCAGCCGCTTGATGTCGGTCTGGGTGATGGCGACGATCGCGCCGAGCACCATCGTGATGATGGCCACACCCCACATGACGGGCCGCCAGTCCCAGCGCATCTGCTCGAACGACACGTAGAACACGCGGAGCAGCGCGCCCATCGCCGCGACCAGGGTCCCGGACGCCATGAGCGCCGTGACGGGGGTCGGCGCGCCCTGGTAGACGTCCGGCTTCCACGACTGGAACGGCACCGCGCCGATCTTGAACAGCAGCCCGACGGCCAGCAGCGCGACCCCGACGTACAGGAGCACGTCGTTGGCGTCTTGCGGCTGGACCTTGCTCGCCATGTCGGCGGGCACGACCGTCACCCCGGTCTGGATGACCTGGGAGATGTCGCCGAGCTTCACGCTGCCCGCGTACCCGTACAGCATCGCGACGCCGAACAGGAAGAACGCCGACGAGAACGCGCCGAGCAGGAAGTACTTGACGGCCGCCTCCTGCGAGAGCAGCCGGCGACGGCGCGCCAGCCCGCACAGCAGGTACAGCGGCAGCGACATGACTTCCAGCGCGACGAACATCGTCAGCAGGTCGTTCGAGGCGGGGAACATGAGCATCCCGCCGACCGCGAACATGACCAGCGGGAAGATCTCGGTGTGGATGCCGCCCGCGGTGAGCGACTCGGCCTCGGCCTCGGTGCCGGGCACCGCCGCGGCCTGTGCCGCGAAGGTGTCCTTCTGCCGGTCGGCGATGAGCAGCAGGCTCAGCAGCGACAGCACCAGGATGGTGCCCTGCAGGAAGAAGGTCGGCCCGTCCACGGCGATCGCCCCTTCGGCGGCCACGTGGAACGTCTTGTCGTTGACGGCCATGATGACCGTCCACACAAGTGCGGCGCCCAGGCCCGCGAACGCGAGCGGAACCTGGATCGGCAGCCGCCACTCCCGCGAGGCCAGCGCCTCGACGAGCACCCCGAGAATGGCTACCCCGAACACGATCAGCATCGGGGCGAGCTGGCCGTACTCCAGATGGGGGGCGGGGATGTCCCCGGAAGCCGTGATCATGGCTTCACTCCTTCGGCCACGGTGGGAGCCGGGTCACCCTGCGGTTCGACGATCGACAGGGTGTGCTCCACGGAAGGGTTGATCACATTGATGATCGGCCCGGGAAAGAAGCCGAGGACCACGATGATCGCGAGAATCGGCCCGATCGCGACGAGCTCGCGCTTGTTGAGATCGGGGAAGGACACCTTCGGCGGCCCGCCGGCGATCCGCTGGTAGGTCCAGAGGATGTAGACGGCCGCCAGGACGATCGCGACGGTCGCGATGATCGCCGGCGCTTCGTACCGCGAGAAAGTGCCGACCAGGACCAGGAACTCCGACACGAACGACGAGAGCCCCGGCAGCGCCAGACCGGACAGGCCGGCGATGAGGAACGTCCCGGCGAGCAGCGGCGCGACCTTCTGGACTCCGCCGTAGGCGTCGATCCTGGCCGAGCCGCGCCGCGAGATGAGGAACCCGGCGGCCAGGAACAGCGCCCCGGTCGAGAACCCGTGGTTCACCATGTACAGCGCCGCGCCGGACTGCGCCGACGTCGTCATCGCGAAGATGCCGAGCACGATGAAGCCGAAGTGCGACACCGACGTGTAGGCGATGAGGCGCTTCAGGTCGACCTGGCCGATCGCGAGGACCGCGCCGTAGACGATCGAGATCACCGCGAAGGTGATGACGACCGGCGTGGCCCACCGCGACGCGCCGGGGAACAGCTCCAGACAGAACCGGATCATGCCGTAGGTGCCGATCTTGTCGAGCACGCCGACGATCAGCACCAGCGCCCCGGCCGGGGCCTGGGCGGCGGTGTCCGGCAGCCACGTGTGGACCGGCACCATCGGCGCCTTGATCGCGAACGCGATGAAGAAGCCCATGAACAGCCACTTCGCCGTGTTCGGGTCGATGTTCGCGCCGATCAGGTCGTCCAGGAGGAACGAGTCCTTCCCTGCCGTGACGTACAGGCCGATGACGGCGGCCAGCATGAGCAGCCCGCCGAACAGCGAGTACAGCAGGAACTTGACGGCCGCGTACGACCGCTGCGGCCCGCCGAAGATCCCGACCAGGAAGTAGACCGGGATCAGGATCGCTTCGAAGAAGACGTAGAAGAGGAAGACGTCGGTGGCCGCGAAGACCCCGATCATCATCGACTCCATCACCAGGATCAGCGCGAAGTACACCTTGGCCGACCGGGCCGGCGGGGCCTCCTCGGAGGCGCCGCCGTAGCGTTCGGCGGGCGTCCAGGAGACCAGCAGGACCAGCGGCACCAGGATCACCGAGAGCAGGACGAGCGTCAGCGCGATGCCGTCGAGCCCGAGCGCCCAGCGCACCCCGAAGTCCTTGATCCACCAGTGGGACTCGGTGAACTGGTAGCGCGCGCCCCCGATCTCGAAGCGGGTCGCGAGGCCGATCGCCAGACCGGCCGTCACCACCGACACGCCCAGTGCGACGTACTTGGCCAGCTCCTCGTTCGCCTTCGGCAGCAGCGCGAGAACGAGCGCTCCGACGGCGGGAAGAGCGATGAGCAGAGTCAGCATCAGACCCTCACCACCAGCAGGACGGCGACGAGGATCCCGGCGCCTACGAACATGGAAAGGGCGTAGGACCGGACGTAGCCCGTCTGGAGACGGCGCACCCGCCCGGACGTGCCGCCGATGAGCGCGGCGAGCCCGTTGACGAGCCCGTCGATGCCCCGGTTGTCGAACCACACGGCGAGCCGGGTGATCCACTGGCCGGGACGCATGATGAGCGACTCGTTGATGGCGTCGCCGTACAGGTCCTTGCGGGCGAAGACCGTGAGGAAGGAGCCACGCGGCTCCTCCTTCGGCACCGGCCTGGCGCCGTACATGAACCAGGCGATCCCGACCCCGATGACGACCAGCACCAGCGTGACGATCCCGACGGGCGTGACCAGCGAGTGCGACTCGATCTCCTCGCGGGTCACGGGCTCCAGGAACTCCTGGAACCGGTGGCCCAGCATCAGGAAGCCGCCCAGGAAGGCGGACCCGACCGCGAGGATCATCAGCGGGATCGTCATGATCAGCGGGGACTCGTGCGGGTGGTCGTCGTCGTTCCAGCGCGCCTTGCCGAAGAAGGTCATGAAGACCAGCCGCGACATGTAGAACGCGGTGATGGCCGCGCCGACGACCGTGCAGACGCCGAGCACCGGGTTCTGGTGCCAGGCGGCCTCGATGATGCCGTCCTTGGTGAAGAACCCGGAGAACGGCGGCACCCCGATGATCGCGAGATAGCCCAGGAAGAACGTGCCGAACGTGATCAGCATGACGGTGCGGAGCGCGCCGTACCTGCGCATGTTCACATCGTCGTTCATCGCGTGCATGACCGAGCCGGCGCCGAGGAACATCCCGGCCTTGAAGAAGCCGTGCGCGATGAGGTGGGCGATGGCGAAGGCGTAGCCGACGGGGCCGAGGCCCGCGGCGAGCACCATGTAGCCGATCTGCGACATCGTCGAACCGGCGAGCGCCTTCTTGATGTCGTCCTTGGCGCAACCGATGATCGCACCGGCGAGCAGCGTGGCCGCGCCGACGATCGTGACGACGAGCTGCGCCGTCTCCGACATCTCGAAGATCGGCCCGGACCGGACGATCAGGTAGACGCCCGCGGTGACCATGGTCGCCGCGTGGATGAGCGCCGACACCGGGGTCGGGCCCTCCATGGCGTCCAGCAGCCAGGACTGCAGCGGGAGCTGCGCGGACTTGCCGCACGCGCCGAGCAGCAGCATCAGGCCGATGGCCGTCATGACGCCCTTGGAGCCCTGCTCGGAAAGGCCGAACACGCCCGCGTAGGAGATCGTGCCGAACGTCGCGAACATCAACATGATCGCGATGGAGAGCCCGAAGTCGCCGACGCGGTTGACGACGAACGCCTTCTTCGCGGCCGTCGCGGCGGCCGGCTTCTGCTGCCAGAACCCGATGAGCAGGTAGGACGCGAGACCCACGCCCTCCCAACCGACGTACAACCCGAGGTAGTTGTCGGCGAGCACCAGCAGGAGCATCGCGGCGACGAACAGGTTCAGATAGGCGAAGAAGCGACGACGGTTGGGGTCGTGCGCCATGTAGCCGATCGAATAGATGTGGATCAGCGTGCCGACGAAAGTGATCAGAAGGACGAAGCTGATCGACAACTGGTCGATCTGCAGACCCATGTCGACTTTGAACTTGCCGGTCACGAAGTATTCGTAAAGGTGCAGTTCACGGCCGCGCTCGTGCGCGGAGTAGCCCAGCATCTGGAAGAACATGACGAAACCGAGCACGGCCGACGACGCCGACAGCAGCGTGGCCAGATAGTGGCCCCACTTGTCGGTGACGCGTCCGGCGAGCAGCAGGAACGCCGCGCCCGCGAGGGGCAGGGCGATCAGCAGCCAGGCGACCGACTGGGCGCCTTCCGCTTTCAACAGGTGTTCCACTCCCGCCCCCTAGTACTTCAGCAGGTTCGCGTCGTCGACCGACGAGGACCTGCGGGATCGGAAGATGGTCATGATGATCGCGAGCCCGACCACGACCTCGGCGGCGGCGACGACCATCACGAAGAACGCGATGATCTGGCCGTCGAGGTTGCCGTGCTGCTTGGAGAAGCTGACGAAGGCGAGGTTGGTGGCGTTGAGCATCAGCTCCACGCACATGAACACCACGATCGCGTTGCGCCGGATGAGCACGCCCGCCGCCCCGATGGTGAACAGGATCGCCGAAAGGACCAGGTAGTGGGTCATCCGCCCTCCACCTCCTTCCGTGTTGCGATGACCGGGTTGAGGGAGAGTTCGGAGATGGAGCCGTCGGGCAGCAGCGCGGGCATGTCGACCGCGTTGTGCCGGGCGTAGGTGCCGGGGCCCGGCAGGTTGCCCGGGTGGGCGCCGGACTTGAAGCGTTCCTCCGAGAGCTGGCGCTGGGTCAGCTTCGGCGAGACGCGCTCCTTGTGCGCCAGGACCATCGCGCCGAGCGCCGCCGTGATGAGCAGCGCGCTGGTCACCTCGAACGCGAACACGTACTTGGTGAAGATCAGCCGGGCCAGGCCGAGGACGTTGCCCTGGGCGTTGGCGGCGGCGAGCCCGTTGTACTTGGCGAACGTCGCGCCGCCGAGCCCGAAGACCAGCAGGCCGCCGAAGCCGAGCGCGGCGACCGCCGCCCAGAACCGCTGGCCGCTGATGGTCTCCACGAGGGAGTCGGTGGACGCGACGCCCACCAGCATCAGCACGAACAGGAACAGCATCAGCACCGCGCCGGTGTACACGATGACCTGCACGAACGCCAGGAACGGGGCGTCCTGCACGGCGTAGAGCACGGCGAGGCTCAGCATGACGACCGCCAGCAGCAGCGCCGAGTACACGGCCTTCCGCTGGAAGATCATGGCGAGGGCGGAGACACAGGCGAGGGTGCCGAGGATCCAGAAGGCGACCATCAGTGCTCCTCCTTCCCTGCACCCTGATGCGAGCCGGACTCGGCCGCCGTGCCGGGCAGGCCCAGACGGTAGTAGTCCTCCTCGGTGTCGCCGAGGAGCATCGGGTGCGGCGGCTGCTCCATGCCTTCGCGGAGCGGGGCGAGCAGCATCTCCTTGGTGTAGATCAGCGATTCGCGGCTGTCGTCGGCCAGCTCGTACTCGTTGGTCATCGTGAGCGCCCGGGTCGGGCACGCCTCGATGCAGAGTCCGCACAGGATGCAGCGCAGATAGTTGATCTGGTAGACGCGGCCGAACCGCTCCCCGGGGGAGAACCGCTCGTCCTCGGTGTTGTCGCCCGCCTCGACGTAGATCGCGTCGGCGGGACAGGCCCAGGCGCACAGTTCGCACCCGATGCACTTCTCCAGTCCGTCGGGCCAGCGGTTGAGCTGGTGACGTCCGTGGAAGCGCGGGGCCGTCGGCTTCTTCACCTCCGGGTACTGGACCGTCTCCACCTTGGTGAACATCTGGTGGAAGGCGACCCCGAACCCCTTGACGGGGGCCGGAAGAAGATTGTCAAAGAGTCCCACTTTCCACCTCCTCCTTGTGGATCGCGGCGCGAGGCGAGGGGACGCCGGCTCCGTGGTAGTGCGGGGCGTCGAGCGGCGGCACGGGGAATCCGCCCGCGAACGGGTCCCGCTTGACGGCCGCCGCCGGGTCGAGGTCGGGGACGAGCTGCCCCTTGGGCTTCTTGGTCATGTCCCAGACGATCGAGCCGACCAGGACGAGGCCGATGAGCACGCCGGCGAGGATGCCGACGGACGCCATGTCGTGGCCCTCGTTGCGGAGCGCGCGGATGGTCGCGACCAGCAGGATCCAGCCGAGCGAAGCCGGCATGAGGACCTTCCAGCCGAGCTTCATCAGCTGGTCGTAGCGGACGCGCGGCAGCGAGGCCCGCAGCCAGACGAAGAAGAAGATGAACATCCAGAGCTTGGCGAGGAACCACAGGATCGGCCACCAGCCCTCGTTGGCGCCCGCCCAGACCGTCGAGATCGGGGCGGGGGCGCGCCAGCCGCCGAGGAACAGCGTGGTGGCGAGCGCGGAGAGCGTGGCGAGGTTGATGTACTCGGCGAGGAAGAACATCGCGAACTTCAGCGACGAGTACTCGGTGTGGAAGCCGCCGACGATCTCGCCTTCGCCCTCGGGGAGGTCGAAGGGGATGCGGTTGGACTCGCCCATCATCGTGATCACGTAGATGATGAAGGACGGCAGCAGCATGACCACGAACCAGCGGTCGGTCTGCGCCTCGACGATGCCGCTGGTGGACAGGGTCCCCGCGAACAGGAACACCGCCACGAACGACAGCCCCATCGCGATCTCGTACGAGATCACCTGGGCGCTGGAACGCAGCCCGCCCAGCAGCGAGTAAGGCGACATCGACGCCCAGCCCGCCAGCACGATCCCGTAGACGCCGATGGAGCTCATCGCGAGCACCAGCAGGACGGCGACCGGGAGGTCGGTGCCCTGCAGCGGGGTCTGGTGGCCGAACACCGAGACGGTGGGGCCGAACGGGATGATGATGAAGGAGATGAACGCGGGGATCGCGGAGATCACCGGAGCCGTCCAGAAGACGATCTTGTCGACGCCGGAGGGGACGATGTCCTCCTTCAGCGCCAGCTTCACGCCGTCGGCCAGACCCTGGAGCAGGCCGAACGGGCCGCACCGGTTGGGGCCGAGCCGCAACTGCATCCGGCCGATGACGCGCCGCTCCACCCACATGGACAGCAGCACCGTCACGACCAGGAAGACGAAGACGACCACGACCTTGCCCAGGACCAGCCACCACGGGTCCTGCCCGAAGCCGGGAAGTGTGGGGTCCATCAGCGCACACCTCCGCTCTTCGCCGTCGAATCGATCTTCACCAGGGAGCCGGTAGCGGCTCCGAGGTCACGCAGCAGGTTGATCCCCGAGGAGTTGGCGGGGAGCCAGATCACGCCGTCGGGGAGGTCGGCGGACTCGGCGGGGACGGTGATCGAGCCGCGGGCCGTCGAGACGGTCACCTCGCCGTCGATGCCGTTCTCCGCCGCGGTCTTGGCCGAGATCTTCGCGACGCAGGGACGGGCGGTGCCGTGCAGGTGCGGTTCGCCGTCCTGCATCCGGCCGTCGTCCAGGAGCAGCTTCCAGGTGGCCAGGACGGCTTCGCCGTCGCCGGGCGAGAAGCTGAACTCGGCGAGCTGGTGCGGGGCGGCGGGCCGGATCCCCCGGTAGGAGCCGAGCTCGGACAGCTCGCGGCGGACGGCGGCCGGGTCGGGTAGACCCAGGTGGACGTCCATCTCGTCGGCGATCGCGCCGAGCACCTTCAGGTCGGACATGAGGCCCGGCACCTTGAGCGCCGTCTCGAACGGACGGCCGCGGCCCTCCCAGTTCACGAACGTCCCCGACTTCTCGGTGACGGTCGCGACGGGCAGGACGACATCGGCGCGGTCGGTGATCGCGCTGACCCGCTGCTCCAGCGAGACGATGAACTGGGTTTCGGCCAGTGCCGCCGCCGCGGCCTGCGGGTCGGCCAGGTCGTACAGGTCGACCCCGCCGATGACCAGCGCCTCGATCTCCCCGGTCGCCGCGGCGGCCAGGACGGAGTCGGTGTCGCGGCCCGGTTCGGCCGGCAGCGCGCCGACACCCCAGACGCGGGCGACCTC
>NZ_BAAGZI010000026.1:0-31351 GCF_054778695.1 Actinocorallia lasiicapitis | reverse complement strand
CCAGAGCCGGCCGCGCGGCCCGCCGAGCAGCCAGCCGACGGTCTGCGCCGGATCCGGTTCCGGCTCGCCCGGGTGGTCGTGGCCGTGCGCGGCGGACACCAGCGCGTGCCACGCGTCCAGCGCGGAATCCGCCGGATCGATCACCTCGACGATGTCCATCTTCGGAGTTCTACCGGGACCCATGGCGTTCCGCAATGTCTCCGTGCCTTGTCCGCATGGACTCCCCGTCACTTTGGGCCCCCGAACAGTAATGTTCGCGACATTTCAGGACCGCTTGCCTGCGCCTCTCCCTGCACCGGTGAAAAGCATGACCGATCAGGGGTGGATGCGCCCGCCGATTACCCGTTCCGATCGGACGGTTCGATCGGCACCGCCCTGGGGAAGAACCCGCTCCATGATCATGATCAAGGCGCTGACCTGCACGTTCAGCCTGATAGCCGGGCTAACCGGGGCAGTTTCCAGCGAGGCGCCCCGACTGTTCGACGACACCGCGGCCGACCCCGCCACCCTGAGCGCCAAAGAACCGTGGGAACTGCGGCACCGGCTCGCCGCCGCCGATCCCGAAGTGCTGCGGCCGTGGTGCGGCACCGCCCCGGTGAGCCCGGCGACGATCACCCTGGACCTCTTCCCCGACACCGCGTTCACCGCGACGGCGTCCCTGGTGAACATCGGCCCGCAGGGCACGCTGCGCTGGCGGGGCGCACTCCAGGACCTGCCGGACAGCGCCGTGACGCTCTCCGCGGTCGGCCTCTGCGACGCCGACACCCGCTTCGCGCTCGCGGGCTCCGTACGGGTCAACGGCGAGGACTTCGCGATCGAGCCGCGCTCCAACGGCCGGGTCATGATCAGCGAGATCGACACCACCGCGGCCGGGCTGCTCCAGCGGCCGGGCGCCGACAGCCTCCGCAAGGCCCCGACGGCCGCCGCCCGGGTGAACGCGGCCGCCGCCGCCCAGCGGCGGGCCACCGGAACGAACAGCGTCATCGACGCCCTGGTCCTGGTCACGCCGGGCGCGGAGGCCCAGGCGGGCGGCCGGGACGAGATCGAGGCCTGGGTGCAGGACGCGGCGTCGCGCGCCAACGACAACCTCGCCGACAGCGGCGTCAAGACCGCCTTCCGGGTCGTCGGCGTCGAGCACGTCGCCTACACCGGCAAGGAGACCGTGCAGCCCGGCTACAACGCCCTGTCGAACCAGCACGACGGCAGCCTCGACGACGCGGCGACCCTGCGCGAACGGTACGGCGCCGACGTCGTGACCCTCGTGGTCGGCGGCTACGACCCGGCCGACGGGATCGCCGGGCTGGCCGTCACCCCGGAGAACCCGCAGGCCGCGAGCACCAGCGGCGACATCTGGTCGGTGGTGGCCGCCAACCAGCTCTGGGCCTATGTGCTGCCGCACGAGTGGGGCCACCTGCTCGGCCTCGAACACGACTGGTCGACCTCGCCGACCCCGAACCCGTACTACCCCGACAACCACGGCTATCTGCCGGGCAACGACCGGTTCGTCACGATCATGGGCTATCCGTCGGCGTGCTCACCCCGGCCCTGCCCCTACACACCGTACTTCTCCAACCCGGATCTGAGCACGGACGGCCAGCCGCTCGGCGTCAGGATCGGCACGAGCTCCCAGCCGTCCAACGCCGCACGGGTCATGAACCTGACCGCACCGCAGGTCGCCGCCTACCGGACACCCCGCGACCCGCTGCCGGACCTCGCCCTGACCGTGACGGCCACCGCGGGCGGCACCGCGCAGAGCTCCGCGCCCGGCCCGTTCGCCTACGGCGACGTCGTCTCGGCGACGGCCGCGCCCGCCCCCGGCTACGTGTTCGACTCCTGGCAGCTCAACGGCGCGTCCGCCGGTTCGGCCAACCCGCTCAACGTCTCGGTGCGCGCCAACAGCACGCTGGTCGCGAAGTTCATCGTGGGCACCGGCCAGCCCCAGCGGCTCACCTCGGCCACGGCTCCCAGCGGGGTCGGCAAGATCGTGCTGACTCCGCCCGGCGGGGTCTACACCCAGGGCACCCAGGTGAAGGTCACCGCGCGTGACACCACCGGCCACCGGTTCGCCGGCTGGCTCCTGGACGGCAGCGAGGCGGGCGACGACCCGGTGCTGACCGTCCAGATGTCGCGCCCGCACTCGCTGGTCGCCCGGTACGTCGGCGACCAGCCGATGCTGGACGTCTTCGCCCGTCCGCCGGCGGGCGGCCAGGTCCAGCTCTCCGAGCCGTCCCCTTCGGGCGACGTGATCGCCAAGGCGACCGTGACGGCGGGCTACCGGTTCAAGCGGTGGCTGCTGGACGGGATGCAGGTGGGCACCCAGCCCGTCCTGGCCATGACGGTCGTGGGCCAGGACAGCCTGGTGGCCGAGTTCACCCCGCCGACGGTGCCGCCGAAGCCGAAGCCCCCGGTGAAGAAGCCGGTGAAGAAGCCTGCGAAGGCGAAACCGAAGGTGAAGAAGACCCAGAAGAAGGCGAAGGCGAAGAAGAAGGTGAAGAAGAAGAAGAAGGCGAGCTGCCGCTGCCACTAGGAGCGGGGGCGCCGGTCTGGATCTCGCGGTCGAGCGCCCCTCCCTTCACCCACTCCTTCCAGGGCATCTGGTAGTAGCTCCAGCCGTTGTTCCACTCGAGCTTCCGCTTGGTGCCCGTCACGGTGAGCACGTCACCGCGCTGGAAGATGCCGTAGTACCAGCGGGCGAACGTGTCCTCGGCGTTCACACAGCCGTGGCTGAGGTTGAGGTCGCCCATCGCCCATTCGCGGCTGGCCATCGAGTGCACGTACTCGCCCGAGTTGGAGATCCTGACCGCGTACGGGATCTTCAGCTCGTAGCCGCCGTTCTTGGTGTCCTTGGGGTCGACGCCCATCCACTCCGACGTCATCGTCTCGACGAGGTAGCGCTGCATGGTCAGGTGCACGCCGGAGGTCGTCAGATAGGTGTCGACCCCGTTGACGACCCTGCCGCCCTTGCCCGCGCTGATCGGCCGGTGCTTGGCCCGCTTACCGTTGATCTTGACGGTGATGTACTTCTTCTTGGCGTCGACGACCGAGATGTGCTCGTCGCCGATCTCGAACTTGTGGACGCGGTCGGCGGTGCCGTACACGCCCTTGGCGGCCTTCGCGCCGCTGAGGTGGGCGATCAGCCGGACGTTCTGGCGCGGCTTCCAGTACTTGCCGTTCTTGGTCCGGAAGATCACCTGGTTGGCGGCGGTCCAGTACCAGGCGCCGACGGCCGGCTTGTCGCTGCGCACCTCGAGGGCCCGTTCGACGGACTTCCTGTCGGTGATCTCGCGGTCGAAGGTGACCGTGATCGGCATTCCCACGCCGACCTTCTCGCCCGGCGAGGGGATGACGTCGGAGATCCCGAAGGTCTGCTCGGCCTTCAGGGTCCTGAAGGTGCTGGCGGCGGTGGCCGTCTTGTTCTCGGTGTTGGCCGCCGTCGCCTCGACCCGGTAGGTCGCGCCGGGCTTGAGGGTCCAGGCCGACTTCCAGGTCGCCTTGTCGGCCGACAGCTCGCCGGGGACCTTCTTGCCGCCCTGGGTCACCGCGACGGTCTGGAGCGCACCACCCGAGGCCGTCACGGTGATCTTGCTTTCGGGCTTGACCTTGCCCGTGCCGTCGGCCGGGGTGATGGTCAGCAGCGGGGCGGCGGCCTCGGCCTTGGCCTGTTCCTTGCCGGCGGGGGGCTCGCTGTTCCCGGCGGAGCAGGCAGCGGTCAGCAGCAGCGCCGCGCCGGTCAGCGCGGCGGTCTTGCGGTGGGTCATTCGGCTGGGCTCTCAGCGGGAGTGGTGGGCGGGAGCGTCGTGGGCGAGACAGGGGTGCCGGTCGGTGCGGCCGGTCCTGAGGAGCCCGTCGCGCCGGGGGAGGCGGTGGCGTCCGAGGAGGGGGTGGCGCCGGGCTGCTGGGCGGGTTTCGGCGTGGTCGAGACGGGCTTGTCGAAGGCGCTGCCGAGGACCCAGTCCTTCCACGGCTTCTGCCACCAGCCGTAGCCGTTGTCGAACTCGAGTTCGCGGTCCGTCCCGGTGACGATCACGACGTCGCCCCACTTGGACTGGTTGTAGTACCACTGCGCGAACAAGGGCGGCGAGTTGACGCAGCCGTGCGAGACGTTGGCGCGGCCCTGCGAGCCGACCGACCAGGGCGCGGAATGGACGTACTCGCCGCTGTAGGAGATCCGGACCGCGTAGGGGACGATCTCCTTGTAGTAGCCGGGCTGGCCCTCCTCGATCCCGGGCGAGATCATGGTCTCGGGGTTCTTCTTGTCCATCGTCAGATGGATGCCGCTGGTCGTCGTGTACTTGCGTTCGGTGGCCTTGCCCGCCGAGATGCCCACGTTCTGCTTGGTCTTGCCGTCGATCTTGACGACCATCCGGTGGGTGCGGGTGTTCACGGTCGAGATGTTGGAGGAGCCGACCTTGAACTTCAGGGTGAAGTCGCTGGTGCCGTAGACGCCCTTGGCGGACTTGACGCCCGCCAGATGCCCGGTGACCTTGATGGTCTGGTACGGCTTCCAGTACTTCTTGGTCCGGAAGATCAGCTGCTTGTCGGTGTACCAGTACCAGGCGCCCTCGTTGGCGTACTTCGACTCCACGACCAGGGACTTCTCGACGGCCTTCTTGTCGACGACCGGCTGGGTGAAGTTGAGGACGACCGGCATCCCGACGCCGACGGTGTCGCCGCTGGCCGGGATGTTGTACTCCAGGCCCAGGGTGCCGGCGGGCTTGAGGGTCTTGAAGCTGCTGGTGGCCGTGGTGCTCTTGCCCGAGCCCTCGGCCGTCGCCTCGACCGTGTAGGAGGCGCTGGGCTGGAGGGTCCAGTCGGACTTCCAGCTCGTGCCGTCCGCGGACAGGGTGCCGGGGACGGTCTGGCCCTTGACCTTGACCACGACGGTCTTGAGCGCGCCGCCGCTGGAGACGACCTTGACGCCCTGCTCGGGCTTGGCCTTGCCGGTGCCGTCGGCCGGGGTGATGGTCACCACCGGGGCGGGGGACTCCTTCGCGCCGCCGCCGGGGCCGTCAGAGCCCCCGCCGCCCGAACTGCAGGCGGCGGCCAGCGCCGCCACGCTGACCAATCCCACCAGACCCCGTGTTTGCCGACGCACCGCGAAACCTCCACAACCCCGAACACGCCCGACCCCAACGACCAAAGGCGAGTACGAGAGACATTAACGGGTGAGACGAGCACTGAGACCGCAGGGTTCGGAATTCACAGGACATTGATAAGTACCCGTCACCTGAGCCACAGAAACAGCAAAGCTAGTTCGCCCACTGGCTGAACGGGATCTGCCAGAACCCCCAGCCGTTTCCCGGTTCGAGCTCGCGGTCGGTGCCGGTGACCTTGAGGACGTCACCGCGCTGTGCCTGGTCGTAGTACCACTTGGCGTGGGCGGGGCTCGCGTTCACACAGCCGTGCGACACATTGGCGCTGCCCTGGGAACCGACCGACCAGGGCGCGGAGTGGACGTACTCGCCGCTGGCGGAGAACCGCACCGCGTGATTGGCGATGATCTTGTAATAGCCGGGGTCGCCCGGCTTCTTGCCCGGCGAGATCATCGTCTCGGGGTTGTAGCGGCCCATCACCAGATGGACCCCGTTGGTGGTGGTGTACTCGCGGGTGGTGCCGTTGCCCGCGCTGATCGGGATCGTCCGGACGAGCCTGCCGTCGTGGGTGACCGTCATGGTCTTGCGCGGGACGTTCACGGTCGCGATCCGGGCGGCGCCGATCTGGAACGCCTGGACCTGGTCGGCGACCCCGTAGACCCCGGCGCCCGCCTTGACGCCGGTCAGCCGGGCGTCCAGGGTCACCTTCTGGTGGGCGGGCCAGTAGGTCCTGGTCCGGTAGACGACCTGGGTCGGCGACAGCCAGCGCCAGTCCCCCGCGACCGGCTTCTCCGCGGTGACCTTCAGGGCCTTCTCGACGGCGTCGCGGTCGGTGACGGCCTGGTTCAGGGTGACGATGATCGGCATTCCGACGCCGACCGTCTCGCCCTTGACCCCCGGGGTGATGTCGGCGATCTTCAGCGGCTTGGCCGGGGTCAGCGTGGTGAAGGTGCTGGTGGTGGAGGTCTTCGCGCCGCCGCTGTTCTCGGCCGTCGCGGTGAGCGTGTACCGGGTGCCGGGCGCCAGGTTCCGCGCGGCGACCCAGGTCGTGCGGCCGGCGTCGAAGGAGCCCTTGATGGTCTTGCCCGCGCCGGTCAGGACCACCTCGGCGAGGTTTCCGTCGGTGACGGCGACCCGGACGGGCCGGTCAGGACGTGCTTTGGCGCTGCCGTCGGCGGGCGTCACGGTGACGGTGGCGGGCTTGGGCGCGGAGGTCAGCGAACCGAGGCCGTCCCCACCGCCGCAGGCCGCCGTGAGCAGCAGTCCCCCGGACGCCGCACCGACTCCGACGATGGTCACGATCCTCATTCAAACCCCCGGATATTCCACGATACGTAACGTTCACCGTATTCATGGGATGAAAGGGGTCAAACCAGGACAAGCTCTCGGCGCTCGGCGTTGACGTCCTGAAGGCACCGCTGGAACCCGCAGATCGAGACCGCGAAGGCGGCCACCCAGAGCACCGCCACCACCGAGGTGCGCAGCCAGAGGAAGGTCTCCAGCGACTCGTGCCAGAGCAGCCAGAGACTGAAGGTGGCGTTGACGAAGAAGACCAGCGCCCAGAGCAGCGAGATCCGCTGGAAGAAGCGACGCACCCGGCAGTGGGCCAGCAGCGCGGCGGGCAGCGGCATCAGATCCGTCGCGATCTTCTGGGCCATCGGGCGGCCGAGCGGGACGGACGCGAGGAAGGTGCCGCTGACCAGCAGGGTGCCCAGGGTCGGCTGGAGGAAGAAGAGCTTGGCGTTGCCGGAGCCGAACGCCAGGGCGGCGCGGGCGGCCACGCCGAGACCGGCCAGCATCAGCGCGCCCGGCACCGGGTGGCCGCGCAGCAGCCGGAACCCGATGGCGCCGAACACCCAGATCACGGCCACGATGATCGCGCCGGTCTGGCCGAGCGCGAACAGCGCCAGATAGAAGACGACCACGGGCGCGACGACGCCCTCGATCAGCCGGGGCAGCGCGTGCCGCAGCAGCGCCCCGAACTGAGGAAGTTCGAAGGCATGACGGCCGCCGTGCAGCTCCATATGGAAGATCCCCGAATTCCCAGGCGACGCGAAGCCTCCACGGTACGCGAAGATCGCCCGAAAAGCCCCCGATCGCGACGATGAGGCCGCCGGGCGAAACCCGGCGGCCCCGCCCTTCCGCCGACCGCGGGCAGGCTGTTATGGACGGCTCAGTAGTTGTCGCCACTACTGCGCGGCCAGAGCGACGCGACGATGAAGACGGCCAGCGCCGCGAGCCCGATCTGGAACAGGGTCTCCCAGAAGTTGAAGCCGTTGGTGTTCAGCCCGAACATCCTGGCCAGCCCCGTGCCGGCGAACGCGGCGATGATGCCGACCAGGGCGGTCAACCACATCGGCATGTTCTGCTTGCCCGGTACGAGCAGCCGGCCGAGCGCGCCGATGACGGCGCCGAAGATGATGGCGCTAAAAATGCCGGTAATGGTCATGTGCGCCCCCTTCCGGTCGTGGTGCCGACCCCGCGAACCGCGAAGTCGCCTCGCAGGGTTCGCTACCCGCACAGACCGGTTCGACCCTTGACCTGGGGAAATGTTGACCCCTACCGGGTCAATTCCGGCATATCCGGTACGCCTAGGTCGTGAACTCGGGCGTCGGCGGGGTGCGCCAGGACCGGCGCAGCGCGATCATCCGCAGCGCGAACGCCAGCAGCGCCGCCCCGAACGTGACCGGCCCGTTGTGGACGCCGAGCTGCCAGGCGATCGCGATACAGGACGCGCCGAGCAGGGCGGGCACCGCGTAGAGCTGCCGGTCCGACAGGACCGACGGGGTCTGGTTGCTGAGGACGTCGCGGATGATGCCGCCGCCCACGGCCGTCACCAGGCCCAGCGTCGCGGCGTGGAGCGGCGAGAGCCCGTACTCCAGGGCCTTCTCGGTGCCGGTGACGCAGAACAGGCCGAGCCCGGCGGCGTCCAGGACCGTGATCGAGCCCTGGAGCTTGCCGATCGTCGGATGCCAGAAGTAGACGATCACGGTCGCGCCCAGCGGGATCAGCAGATAGCCGAGGTTGGTGGCCGCCGCTGGCGGCACCGCGCCGATCATCAGATCGCGGATGACCCCGCCGCCCAGCGCGGTCATCTCGGCCAGCGCCGCCATCCCGACGATGTCGAGCTGCTTGCGGAGCGCGGCCAGCGCGCCGGTGACCGCGAAGACGGCGATGCCCAGGTAGTCGAAGAACTGGGCCAGCCAGCCGAACTCGATCATGGCGGCCATTCTGCCGGATGTCACGAGGTCGTAAGCGGTCCCGGCCACCGCGGCGGGCCGATCCGGGCGACGATGGAGACATGAGCCGTAAGGGATGGGCGGCGGTCGTCGCCGCGCTGGGCGCGGTGGCGCTCGTGATCGGGCTGGCGGCCTTCCAGCCGTGGAAGCTCTGGGTGGACGACCGGGCCGCCGACGCCGACCTCGCCGTCCCGACGGCCCCCGCCGCACCGGGCGAGACCGCGCAGACCCCGGCGTCGCAGGGGCCGGTGAAGGTGTTCGAAGGCGAGCGGTGGCACTCCTACTCCCACGGCGAGACCACCGGCAGGGTCGTGCTGTACCGGCAGCCGGACGGCGGGCACGTCCTGCGGCTGCAGGATCTGAGCACGTCCAACGGGCCGGACGTCAAGGTCGTCCTGTCGCCCAAGCCCGTCGGCGACCTGGCGGCCCTGGGCGGCGACTACCTCACCCTCGCCACCCTGAAAGGGAACAAGGGCAGCTCCAACTACCCGATCGCGGCCGACGTGGACCTGTCCCGGTACAGGTCGGCCGTGATCTGGTGCAAGCGGTTCGACGCCGTGTTCGCGGCCGTCGCCCTCGGCTGACGGCGGCCGCGGCGGCTCAGCCGTAGAGGGAGTCGATCGAGTCGAGGTACTTGCCGTGGATCACCCGGCGCTTGAGCTTGAGCGTCGGGGTGAGCTCCTCGCTCTCGGCCGTCCACTCCGCGGCCAGCACCCGCCACTTCTTGACCTGCTGGACGCGTGCGAGCCGGGTGTTGGCGTCGGCGACGACCTTGTCGATCTCCTCCAGGACCAGCGGGTGCTCGGCGAGCGCCGCCAGGTCGGCCGGCTCGATCCCGTGGGCCTGCGCCCAGACCGGGGCGACCTCACCGTCCAGGGTGATCAGCGCGACGACGTAGGGCCTGCGGTCGCCGTAGGCGAGCGCCTGGCCGACCAGCGGGTGCTCCTTGAGCAGGTTCTCGATCATCGAGGGGGCGATGTTCTCGCCGCCCGCGGTGATGATCAGTTCCTTCTTCCGGTCAACGACCTTGAGGAACCCGTCGGCGTCGAGCTCGCCGATGTCGCCGGTGTGCACCCAGCCGTCGGCGTCGAGCAGCTCGGCGGTCGCCTCGGGGCGGTTCAGGTAGCCGGTGGTGCAGGTCGCGCCGCGCACCAGGATCTCGCCGTCCTCGCCGAGGCGCAGCTCGCAGCCGGGGAACGGCCGTCCCACGGTGCCGAGCTTGAAGGAGCCGGACAGGTTCGCGGTGACCGCTCCGGTGGTCTCGGTCATCCCGTAGACGTCGAGGATCGCGACGCCGAGGCCGGAGAAGAAGCGGGCGACCTCGATGGGCAGCGGGGCGGCGGCGCTCATCGCGTGGGTCACCCGGTCGATGCCGAGCAGCCCCCGCATCACCGACAGGACCGCGGCGTCGACGGCGTCGAACCGCGCCTGGAGCTCCGGCGGGGTGGTGTTGCCGAACTCGCGGCTGGCCACGTACTCCCGGCCCACGGCCATCGCCCCGGCGACGGCGGCCTTCTTCGCCTCGTCGGTCTCCATCGACAGGAACGCCTGGATCCCCGCCATGATCTTCTCCCAGACCCGCGGGACGCCGAAGAACGCGTTCGGCCGCACCTCCCGCAGCACGGTCGTGAGCTGGGTGGGATCGGGACAGAAATGGATGTGCGCGGCCCGCTGGACCGGCAGGTAGTACGAGAGCACCCGGTCGGCGATGTGCGCGAACGGCAGGTAGGAGACCCCGATGTTGTGCTCGGGCAGCCCGGCCGTCCGGGACGAGCACTCCGCCTCGTACAGGGCCATCGCGTGGCTGATCAGCACGCCCTTGGGGTTGCCCGTCGTGCCCGAGGTGTACAGGACCGTCAGCGTGTCGGACGGCTGGACGGCCTGCCAGCGCCGGTCCACCTCGGCCGGGTCGGCGGCGTAGGCGGCGCGGCCGAGCTCGGCGAAGTCGTCCCAGGACAGGTAGAGGTCGCCTTCGGGACAGCCCTCGAGGACGATGACCTTCCGCAGGGCCGGCAGCCGGTCCAGCACGGGCTGCCAGCGGCCGAGCTGGTCGGCTCCGTCGAGGACGGCGACGACGGCCTGGGAGTTCTCCGCGATGTACTGCACCTGGTCGGGCGCGAGCGTCGCGTAGACCGTGCTCGGGACCCCGCCCGCGTGCACCACGCCGAGGTCGGCGAGCACGTGCGCCGTGCGGTTCGGCATCATCAGCGCGACCACCTCGCCTGGCCGCACCCCCAGCTCGACGAAGCCCGCCGCCAGCTCCAGCGCCTGCTGCCTGGTCTGCGCCCAGGTCAGGGTCGGGCCGCCGAGATCGGTGTAGGCGGGACGTTCGCCGTGCGCCGCCACGGTGTCGCGCAGGACGCTGCAGAGGGTCTGCCCGGCGATCGACGCCTCGAGCTCGGCCCTGGTCTCCTGAATGCCGGTGGTCATGGTGCGCGCCTCCACGGGGTGATGTCAGCGGGGTGAGGTGACGGGGATGGTCAGCGATCACTTATCGGGCCACATCGCACCATGTTCCGGCTGGTCGGGGCAAGGTCCGACCGCCTGAAACTAGACCTTTCTTTGTCCAGGCCGGACCCTTCCGAAAGGCGGCCCTGGGAAGGGCACTTCCATGAGCACGAGCAGCCTGCCGCCGTCCGGTTCCGGCAAGACCTTCTTCGGCCATCCCCGCGGGCTCGCCACACTGTTCATGACCGAGATGTGGGAGCGGTTCAGCTACTACGGGCTGCGCGCGATCCTGGCGCTGTTCCTGGCCGCGTCCGTCACCGACGGCGGGCTCGGGCTGAGCAGGAACACCGCGAACGCGCTGGTCAGCCTGTACATCGCGATGGTCTACATGGTGGCGCTGCCCGGCGGCTGGCTCGCCGACCGGGTGTTCGGCGCCCGCAAGGCCGTGCTCATCGGCGGCGTCGTCATCATGTGCGGCCACATCTCGATGGCGATCCCGGCCGGGCCGGCCTTCGTCTTCCTGGGCCTCGCCCTGATCGTCGCGGGCACCGGGCTGCTCAAGCCGAACATCTCCGCGATGGTCGGCCATCTCTACGACGGCGACGACGAGTCCCGCCGCGACGCCGCGTTCTCGATCTTCTACATGGGCATCAACATCGGCTCGCTGGCGCCGTTCATCGTCGGCTGGCTCGGCCAGAACGTGAACTGGCACCTGGGATTCGCGTGCGCGGCCGTCGGCATGGCGTTCGGGCTGCTGCAGTACATCGCCGGCGGCAAGAACCTGCGGGGCATCGGCTCCGCCCCGACCCATCCGCTGAGCCCGTCGGAGCGCGGGAAGGCGGTGAAATGGCTAGTCGTCGGGGTCGTCGCGCTGACGGCCCTCGCGCTGTTCGCCGCCCTCATCGGCCGGCTGACGCTCGACAACATCACCTACTTCCTGACCTTCCTGTCGATCGTCGTGCCGCTCGCCTACTTCCTGTACATCCTCCGGGGCGACCACGGCCTGAGCCGCGACGAGCGCGGCAAGATGCAGGCGTACGTCTGGCTGTTCCTGTCGGCGGCCGTCTTCTGGATGATCTACGACCAGGCGGCGACGACCCTGTCGACCTTCGCCCTGGAATCGACCAATCTCAGCATCTTCGGCTGGGACATGCCGTCGAGCTGGACCCAGAACTTCAACCCGATCTTCATCATCATCCTGGCGCCGCTGTTCGCCGGGTTCTGGACCGGCAAGGGACGCCGGATCAGCACCCCGCTGAAGTTCTCGATCGCGCTGGTGCTGGCGGGGCTGAGCTTCGTCGCGATGTTCTTCGCCGCGAACATCGCCTCGGACGGCACCAAGGTGTCGATCGGCTGGCTCGTCTTCGTCTACCTGATCCAGACGGTCGGCGAACTGTGCCTGAGCCCGGTCGGCCTGTCGGTCACCACCCGGCTGGCGCCCGCGGCGTTCGCGTCCCAGATGCTGGGGGTCTGGTTCCTCGCGACCTCGATGGGCGACGGCATCGCCGCCCAGGTGTCCCGGCTGTCGGACGGCGGCAGCAGCCCGGCCTACTACCTCTGGTCGGGGATCTTCGCGGTGGCGGTCGGGGCTCTGCTGTTCGTGTTCGTGCCCAGGCTGCGCACCCTCATGAACGAGCACCACGAGCGGGATTGACCCTCAAGATTGACACTAGGCCCGTTTTGTCAAGGACGCTCCACTCTCGATGCCCCATTTGTCACGAGACGCAGTGGTAACTTGCGGGGCCTCCTGGGCATAGTGCTCCCCATGTTCCCAGTCGACGAGCGCCACCCGCCCATCAAGCCACGGCGCGTGGCCTTCGATTGGGAGAGCACCCCGCTGCACTGGATCCCGGGCAACGCCACGGCGACCCACATGATCAACTCCTTCCATCTGGTGCTGCCCGAGGGCGAACGCTGGTTCATCCAGTGCGTCCAGGACGTCAAGCCCCTCATCAAGGACGAGAAGCTCCTCGAGGAGATCAAGGGCTTCATCGGCCAGGAGATGGTGCACGCGCGGGCCCACGGCAGCTTCCTGACCGAGCTGCTCGACCGGCACGGCGTCGACCACCGGAAGATCACCGAGGCCGCGAAGGCGGGCAACGACAACCGCCGCGCCGACCGGGCCAAGCTCAAGCCCCGCTCCTACCGGCGGATGCTCCGCTTCGAGCTGGCCGCGGTCTCGGCCATCGAGCACTACACCGCGGTGCTCGGCCAGTGGATCATGAGGAACGACAGCCTCGACCGGGTCGGCGTCGACCCCGTCATGCTGGACCTGCTGCGCTGGCACGGCGCCGAGGAGGTCGAGCACCGCTCGGTCGTCTTCGACGTCTTCCAGAAGGTCGGCGGCCGGTACCCCACCCGGGTCCTCGGCTGGGTCGTGTCGCTGTTCTTCCTGTACTGGGCCCTCATCGGCGGCGCGATCTTCCTGGTGAACGCCGACCCGACCCTCGTGAAGAAGCCGTCCAAGCTGCAGATGTACCGCGACTACCGGCGCGCGGCCAAGGCGGGCCTGGTGCCCGGCATCTTCAACCTGCTGGTCGTCGAGGGACTCGTCTACCTCAAGCCGGGCCACCACCCCTCCCGGGTGGGCTCGACCCCCGAGGCCCTGGAGTACCTGATGAAGTCCCCGGCCGCGCAGGCCGGCGGCTACACGCCGTACTAGCGCTCCCCCGCGACAGAGCCTCCCGCAGGCCCGGACCCTCCCCGGTCCGGGCCTTTTCCGTCGCGTCGTACGTCACAGCCGGCGGGGACTTGCCCGCTTCAGGCGCTCCGGATACATTGACAATGTGTCCAATAACGTGGCGCTCGCTCAGGTGCACAATGCCGCCGAGCTGGAGCGATTTCGCGCAATGCAGCAGCTCGCCTACCAGTGCGCCGAGGCCGTCGCCGGTGAGCTCACCCCCGGCGTGACCGAGCGGGAGGCCTGCCGGATGATGCGCCGGTGGCTGCTCGAACGCGGGGTGGACGACTGGCTGCACGTCCCGTTCGCCTGGTTCGGCGAGCGCACCGCCTTCCGCGGCTTCAAGGTGCCCACCCAGTTCCTGCCGACCGGCACCCGGCTCGAGGAGGGGATGCCCTACATCCTCGACATGGCGCCCGTCAGGGACGGCTACTCCTCCGACATCGGCTACGCCGGAGTGCTCGGCGAGAACCGGGTCTGGGACCAGCTCATCGCCGACCTCGCCGGCTACCGCACCCTGATCCTCGACCTGGTCAAGGAGCGCAGGACCTTCGCCGACATCTACCGCGAGGTCGACGCGGTCGCCGCCCGGCAGGGCTACGACAACCGGCACAGCAAGTACCCGGGACGCGTCATCGGCCACCAGGTCGGCGTGATCCGCGGGCTGCTACCGAAGGGGGTCGCGGCGCCGTTCGGCGTCCGGTTCCTCCAGACGATCGGCCGCGAACTGGTCAAGGAGCGGGCGCAGGGCCGCTCGCCGCTGTGGAACGGCGCCAAGCAGTCGAACCACCCGCCGACACCCGGCATTTGGGCCGTCGAACCGCACTTGGGCTTCCGCAGCGACGTCAAGGACGCCGCGGTCGGCGTGAAGTTCGAGGAACTGCTGGTCGTCACCGAGGACGACGCCTACTGGCTCGACGACGACCTGCCGCACGTCCGGCGGTGGAACGCATGAGGAAGATCGTCGGAGCGGGCGTCGAGCTCGCGGTCTACGAGCGCGGCCCCGCCGACGCCCCCGTCGTCCTGCTGATGCACGGCTACCCCGACGACCACACCGTCTGGGACGAGGTCGCCGGCCTGCTGGAGCGCGACTTCCGGGTCGTCACCTACGACGTGCGCGGCGCGGGCGCCTCCACCCGTCCCAAGGGCCGGGCGGCCTTCACCTTCGCGCTGCTCATGCAGGACATGGCGGCCGTCCTGGACGCGGTCGCCCCCGGCGAGCAGGTCCACCTCGTCGGCCACGACTGGGGTTCGATCCAGTCGTGGGAGGCCGTGACGACCATGCCGGAGCGGTTCGCGTCGTTCACGTCGATGAGCGGGCCCTGCCTCGACCACATGGGCCACTGGATGCGCGCCAACCTGACCTCCCTCGACCCGAACGACCATCTGCGCTCCCTCGGCCAGGTGGCCAGGTCCTGGTACATCACGGCGTTCCAGACCCCCGTGCTGCCCGAGCTGAGCTGGTCGGGCCGGTCGGGCCGGCGGATCTCCGCCCTCATCGGACGGCTGGAGCACTCCACCCCGAACCCCGAGGACGGCCGCGACGGCATCGGCCTGTACCGGGCCAACATGCTCCAGCGCCTGACCAGGCCGAACGAGCGCCGCACCGACGTCCCGACCCAGGTCCTGGTGCCCACCAAGGACCGTTATGTCTCGCCGCACACCGTCGGCGGGCTGCAGAAGTGGGTCCCGAACCTGCGGCTGCGGCCGATCGCCGCGGGCCACTGGATCCCGCGGACCCATCCGGCGCTGGTCGCCCGGTGCGTCCGGGAGCACATCGCGGACGTCCGCGGAGAGGACCTCGACGTGACCGAACGCAGGGAGTTGCGCAAGGCGCGGGTCGGTGCGGGACGGCGCGCCTTCGAAGGCGAGGTCGCGGTCGTCACCGGCGCGGGCAGCGGGATCGGGCGGGCGACGGCGCTCGCGTTCGCCGAGCACGGCGCGACCGTCATCGCCGCGGACCGCGATCTGGAGACCGCGCAGCGCACCGCCGAGCTGGCCGGTCTGGTCGCCGCCTCGGCGGACGGCCCCGTCGCGATCGCCTACGCGGTGGACGTCTCGGACGCCGCCGCGATGGAGGAGTTCGCCAAGGCCGTCCAGCACGACCACGGCGTTCCCGACGTGGTCGTCAACAACGCCGGGATCGGGATGGCCGGGCCGTTCCTGGAGCACAGCGCCGAGGACTGGCGGCGTGTCCTGGACGTCAACCTGTGGGGGGTGATCCACGGTTCGCTGCTGTTCGGCCGGCAGATGGCCGAGCGCGGCACCGGCGGGCACATCGTCAACACCTCGTCGGCGGCGGCGTTCACCCCGTCGCGGACCATGGCGGCTTACGCGACGAGCAAGGCGGCCGTGCTGATGCTCAGCGAGTGCATGCGCGCCGACCTGGCCCATCTCGGCATCGGGGTCTCGGCGATCTGCCCGGGGATCGTCAACACCAACATCACCCGGACGACGAACTTCGTCGGCAGGTCGGCGGCCGACGAGCTGAAGACCCAGCTCAAGACGGCCCGCGCCTACGGTCTGCGCAACTACGGCCCGGAGAAGGTCGCCGCGCAGATCCTGGACGCGGTGCGGCGGAACCGGGCGGTCCGCCCGGTCACCCCGGAGGCGCGGTTCAGCTACGCGCTCTCCCGTCTGTCGCCCGCCCTGATGCGGCTGGCCGCGAAGGTCGACCCGACGGACTAGCGGGTTCAGGCGGCGGCCGGGGCGGGAACGTCCTGCGCCGCCGCCGGGACCGGCTTCAGGGTGAGGCGCGGCATGAAGAGCTGGGTGAGCGGCCCGATCGCCAGCGCGTAGGCGACGGTGCCGATCCCGACGGTGCCGCCCAGCAGCCAGCCCGTGGCCAGGACGACGACCTCGATCCCGGTCCTGACCAGCCGGATCGACGCCCCGGTCCGGCGGGCGAAGCCCGTCATCAGCCCGTCGCGGGGGCCTGGGCCCAGGCCCGCGCCAATGTAGCAGCCGGTGGCGGCGCCGCCCACGACGATCGCCGCGATCAGATAGCCGGCCTTGGCCGCCCAGCCGGACGGGTCGGGCAGCAGCCACAGGAACAGGTCGGCGAAGAGCCCCAGGAACACCACGTTGCTGAGGGTGCCGATGCCGGGCCGCTGCCGCAGCGGGATCCAGAGCAGCATGACCAGCGCGCCGACGATCACGATCCAGGCCCCGATGGACAGCCCGAACCGGCGGGACAGACCCTGGTGGAACACGTCCCATGGATCGTTCCCGAGCCCGGACGCGACCTGGAGCGCGATGCCCAGACCATAGAGGGCCAATCCCGCGTAAAGCTGCACCAACCGGCGCGTCATCCTGTCCATGCCGGTATCGTGCCGCGAGATCGGCCCGCCCGTTAAGGACCAATCCCGGAAAGTGGTCTTAGGTCATAAGACACGGCTCAACTCTGGATGTAGCCCACGAGCTGCTCCCGCTCCGCTTCCAGCAGGCCGATGGCGCTCTTCACCACGTCGCCGATGCTGACGATCCCGACCAGCCGGCCGTCGGCGACCACGGGCAGGTGCCGGATCCTGGCGTCGGTCATGACCTTGCGGAGCCCGTCCACGACATCGCCCGGCGCGCAGGTGCGGACCGAGGACGTCATGATCGAGACGACGGGCGCGTCGAGCAGTCCCGCGCCGCGTTCGTGCAGATGCCGCACGACGTCGCGCTCGGAGGCGATCCCGTCGATGGAGGAGCCGTCGGCCGAGACGACCACCGCTCCGATGTTGTGCCGGGCGAGAAGCGCCAGCAGCTCCCGGACCGTGGCGTCGGGCGTGACCGTGGCCACCCCGCTGCCTTTCGTGCGGAGAATGTCAGATATACGCATGAACCGCCCTTCCGACCGCGCTTAGCAGGGCCTTTCGCCCAAGGTCGCACGCCGCGCCGGTCTTGGAAAGGGCCTTAGGCAAGCCTTTGTGAAACAACCGACAGGAACTCACGCGGCAGAATCAGCCCGTCCGCGCCATAACGGGTCTCCAACAGGGCCAGCGAACCGTTCTGCCACCAGAACAGATGCGGGCTGAGCGAGCCGGGACCCTCCTCGTAGCCCGCCTCCGCGTGCTCGTGGAGGCGGGCGGCCGCCGCGACGACCCGGTCGAGGCTGAGCTCGGGCGAGAGCGGGAACGCCAGGATCAGGCTCCGCGACGGCGCCACCACCAGCGCGCCCTGCGGGCCGATCGTCAGATACTCGTCCAGCCAGGCCACATGGGTGGCCGCGTAGAAGGTCCAACCGTGCAGCACCGTCAGGGGAACACTCGAACCCTCGTCCGCGTCCTCGCAGGTGAGCGGGCCGTCGGCGCGCACGTTGGCGCGGCCGAGGGCGAACAGGGCGTCGCCGGAGACCGGCCAGCCCGCCAGCTCCTCCTGGGTGACCGTCCGGACCGTCGTGGGCGTGTCGATCACGGCCACCTCGATCAGCCCGGGCGCGAACGGCCGGGCGGCGAGCACCCCGTTGTCGGCCTCCGCCGGGTAGATCCGGGTGCGGAGCAGATGCCGGGCCAGCTCGAAGTCCGACAGGTCCAGGGGTTCCTCGGTGGCGGTGACGATGGTCGTCACATGGTCGGCGACCACGGCGGGCCAGTCGTCGCGGGGCACCAACCGGGCGAACTGCCGCAGATCCTTCATCCCCACGTGCAGCCGGGCCGCGCCCTGCAGCAGCATCACGTCGCCGTGCAGCGGAGTGCAGGTGTATCCCAGGCTCTCCGCCACGAGGATGACAAGGGAGTCGAGTGCGGCGTCGTCGCCGTCCCGCGATCCCGAGCCCATGCGACCTCCCTGGAAGCGCTTCCCCGGGGGGAAGCTACCGATGAAGCTTGACAGCAAACGGCGGTCCTGCGGAAGACCCCCATCTGAGAGACTGGAACCGTCATGAGACCGACGCCGCACATCCTCGTGGTCAACGGGACCAAGGTCCGCCGACCGGTCTTCGTCGTGGGCGCCCCGCACTCCGGTACGGATCTCATCGCCCGTGCGCTCAAGCAGTCCGCCGGAATCCATCTGACGATCGGCAGGCCCGCCGTGGTCAAGATGGTCTACGCGTTCGCCCGCAAACCGTCGATCGCCACCGAACGCGGACGCGGCGCGGCCCGGGTGATGCGGGACGCGTTCGCCGAGTCCTGGCAGCTCAGCGCCGGTTCCTGCCTCGACTGCCCGGCCGAGTGCCGGCAGCTCAGCGGCTACTCCCCCGCCGACGGCGTCCCGGCCGGGCCATGCGTGCCCGTGGGCGGAATCCACCGGTTCGCCGACGCCACCCCCGACCTGATCTACAGCGCCGACGTGCTGCTCGACGCGTTCCCCGACGCCCAGTTCGTCCAGGTGATCCGCGACGGCCGGGACGTCGTCGCCGGAATGCTCACCGACGAGAAGTGCCTGACCTGGTTCAAACCGGGCTTCATCAACGTCGACGAGGTGTTCCCCAACCCGTTCCTGGGCGTGGACGACCTCACCGAGCGGGCCCGCTGGAAGTCCGCGGGCCCCGCGGTGAAGTGCGCACTGCGCTGGCGGGGTTCGGTGCGGCTGTCGGCGAAGCTGCGCGCGCAGATCCCGGCCGAGCAGCTCATGACCGTCCGCTACGAGACCCTGGTGAACGAGCCGGGCGAGCTCGCGGCGAAGCTGTCGAACTTCCTCGGCGGCCCCGTGTCGAAGATCGCGCTGACCGGCGCGACCGAACCGTACCGGACCGAGGGGCGGCGGCCCCTCCCGGCCCGGCAGGGCGGCGACGAGCCGCCGCGCGGCTGGCGCGAGGCCCTCACCGCCCGCCAGATCGCCTCCGTGGAGAAGATCGCGGGCCAGGAGCTGCTGCGGCTCGGCTACTCGCTGGACGGCTGACCGGCGAACCATCCGATGGCCATCCCGGCCGCGCCGAGGCCGAGCAGGAACGCGCTGTACCGCAGGACGAGTGGTCGCATGTCTCACGTCTTCCAGAGGGGGTCTCCGTTCGACCGTCCCCCGCCCGTGTGACGCCGGGATGTCGGCCACGGCACGGTTCGGCGAACCCCTGCCGAGCACTCGGCTCGCCGGGCGGTGAGGCCGGTCCGGCGACCGGCCGGTCAGTTGTCGGCGTGCCAGCGGGCCTTCCCGCCTGAGCCGCCGGTGCACGTGTAGGACTTGGCGGCGTTCTGGCCCTTGGTGCCCTCGGTCGGGCAGAACGCGCCGGGCCGGATCGTGGGCGAGACCGCGGGCCCGCTGTCCAGCACCCAGCGGGCCCGCGCGTCGCCGGGCTTCACACAGCGCACCTGGGCGTTGTCGGCGTTGTGCGCCAGCAGCCCCGGATCGGCGCAGAACGCCCCGACCTGGACGACCTTGTCGACCGACGGCTGCGGGGAGGGCGTCGCCGCTCCCGCGCCGGTGTCGGTGACCATGACCGTCGGCGCGGCCTTGCCCGCCGCCATGCCGTCGGTGGTGCCGGTGGTCGCCACGTCGGTGCTCGAGCATCCGGCCAGGGCGAGTGCGAGGACGAGTGCCCCGCCGACCATTGTCCGCATCTTTCCCCCGAAAGAATCAGTGATCGTACGATCACCGGGATTCTGCCCAGCGGAATGATCACTGGAACCTAGGGTCGGAGCACTTCTGGCCGGAGCGCTTCCGGCTTGATCATCTCGATCGGCTCGCGCTCCTCCTGCTGGGCGAACTGGGTGCGGTAGAGCTCGGCGTAGAGGCCGCCGCGGGCGAGGAGGTCGTCGTGGCGTCCGCGTTCGGCGATGCGGCCCGCCTCGATCACCAGGATCTGGTCGGCCTCCCGGATGGTGGAGAGCCGGTGGGCGATCACCAGGGACGTCCGGCCGCGCAGCGCGGTCTGCAGGGCCCGCTGGACGGCGGCCTCCGACTCGGAGTCCAGGTGGGCGGTGGCCTCGTCGAGGACGACCACGGACGGTTCCTTGAGCAGAAGCCGGGCGATGGCCATCCGCTGCTTCTCCCCGCCCGACAGCCGGTGCCCGCGGTCCCCGACGATCGTGTCGAGCCCCTCGGGCATGGCCTCGACCAGCCCCCTGATCTGCGCGCCTTCCAGCGCCGCCCACAGTTCGGCGTCGGTGGCGTCCGGCCTGGCGTAGACGAGGTTGGCGCGGATCGACTCGTGGAACAGATGGGAGTCCTGGGTGACGACGCCGACGGCCGCCGCCAGCGAGCCGAGGGTGACGTCGCGGACGTCCTGGCCGCCGATCCTGATCGCGCCGGAGTTCACGTCGTACAGCCGGGAGACCAGATGGGTCATGGTCGACTTGCCGGCGCCGGAGTGGCCGACCAGCGCGACCAGCTCGCCGGGGCCCGCGGTGAAGCTGAGATCGTGCAGGACCTGCTTGCCGGGCGCGGTGTCGGTGCGGGCGATCGACTCCAGCGACGCCAGGGAGACCTCGTCGGCGGCCGGGTAGCGGAAGGAGACGGCGTCGAAGACGACCCCGGCGGCGTCGGGGGCCAGCGGGACGGCGTCCTCGCGTTCGGCGATCATCGGCTCCAGATCCAGCACCTCGAACACGCGGTCGAAGCTGACGAGGGCCGTCATCACGTCCACCTGGACGTTCGAGAGCGCGGTCAGCGGCCCGTACATCCGGGAGAGCAGAGCCGTCAGGGCGACGAGGGTGCCGATCTGGAGGGATCCGTCCACGGCCATCACCCCGCCCACCCCGTAGATCATCGCGGTGGCGAGCGAGGCGACGAGGGCCAGCGCGGTGAAGAACACCCGTCCGTACATCGCGCCGACGACGCCGATGTCGCGCACCCGCCCGGCCCGCCGGGAGAACAGCTCCGACTCCTCGCTCGGACGGCCGTAGAGCTTGGCGAGCATCGCGCCTGACACGTTGAACCGCTCGGTCATGAGCGAGCCCATCTCG
Source organism: Actinocorallia lasiicapitis (assembly GCF_054778695.1). Lineage (NCBI taxonomy): Bacteria > Bacillati > Actinomycetota > Actinomycetes > Streptosporangiales > Thermomonosporaceae > Actinocorallia > Actinocorallia lasiicapitis. Next base: position 10,065 of record NZ_BAAGZI010000026.1, on the reverse strand, counting down.
GCGTCCAGCACCATCTGCTCGCGGCTGATCTTCTGGAGTCTGCGGCCGACGAGCTTGGCGGGGATCACGAAGACCGGCAGCAGCACCAGCGCGATCAGGGTGACCAGCCAGGACAGGTAGAGCATCGCGGTCAGCACCAGCACCAGCGTGATCACGTTGGAGACCACCGAGGACAGGGTGGTGGTGAGCGCGCGCTGGGCCCCGATCACGTCGTTGTTGAGCCGGGAGACGAGGCTTCCGGTCTGGGTGCGCATGAAGAACGCGACCGGCATCCGCTGCACGTGGTCGAAGACCTGGGTGCGCAGATCGTAGATCAGCCCCTCGCCGATCCGCGCGGAGTACCAGCGCTGGGCGAGGGAGAGCACGGCGTCCACGACGGCGAGCCCGGCGATGCCGAGCGCCAGCCAGACGACCACCGCGGTGTTCTTGGGCACCACGCCCTTGTCGATGATCGCCTGGATCAGCAGCGGCCCGGCCACCACGCTGACGGCCGCGAGCGAGTTGAGCAGCAGGAACCAGACGAGCTCCCGTTTGTACGGTCTCGCGTAGCCGAGGATCCGTCGGAAGGTCCCCGGCTTGAGCTTCTCGTCCTTGACGGAGGGATCCCGCCGGAACGAGGCCATCATCGCGAAATTGCTGTCCAACACGGCTCCTTCGGCGCGTTCTGCTAGAGAGATGTAAGCAGGTGAACGCGGCGAAAATTCCGGCTAACCGAGAATCCTTCGCGTCTGGGCCTTCCGCTCCGCGGCGGTCTGCTCGGCGAGGGTGTTGGCCGGGGCCTGGACCAGGAGCTCCTGGACGGCGCGGGCCGCACCGGCGTCGATCTTGAGCAGGGCGTCGACCAGCTCGGCGGTGGCGGTCTCGAGCGCCTCGTTGGCGACGAACCGCTCGGCCAGCCCGAGCTCACGCGCCTCGTCGGCCAGGACGGTGCGGGCGGTGAGGCAGAGGTCGAGGGCGCGCGGCAGGCCGACCACGTCGACCAGCGGCTTGGTGCCGGTCAGATCGGGGACCAGGCCGAGCGCGGACTCCTTCATGCAGAACCGGACGTCGGCGGCGGCGATCCGCAGGTCGCAGGAGAGGGCGAGCTGGAACCCGGCGCCGATGGCGTGGCCGTGGACGACGGCGATCGAGGTGAAGCGGGGGTCGCGGAGCCAGAGGAAGCCCTCCTGGTACTCGGCGATCAGCACTTCCAGCTCGTCGTGGGAGATCCCGGACGGCAGCGCCGGCGGTTCGCCGGGGATGCCCTCGGGGGTGAAGGCGCGCACGTCGAGACCCGCCGAGAACGAGGGTCCCGCGCCCTTGAGCACGACGACCCGGACGGACTCGGGCAGGGTGCGCCCGATCTCGGCCAGGCCGCGCCACATGCCGGGCGACTGCGCGTTGCGCCGCTCGGGACGGTTCAGGGTGACCGTGGCCACCGCGCCGTCGTGGGTCAGCTCCAGTACGAGCCCGGCTGCCGCCAGATCCATCTCGCGCCCTCCTCCAAAAGCGCGCGACGGACCCCGAAGTGATCGGGCACAGGCCGTCGCCGCACTACCGAATCCTACTCGGTAGTAGCCACGGCGACGGGCCTGGGCTCGTGCAATTCCCTGGGGGGATACCCGGGGCACCCCCGCAGGGGTCAGGACTTCTTGCCCCGCGTGGCCCCGCCTCGTCCGCGCAGATTCACGCCGGACTCGGTGAGGATGCGGTGAATGAAGCCGTAGGACCGGCCGGTGGCGGCTGCCAGAGCGCGGATGCTCTCGCCGGAGTCGTACCTCTTCTTGAGCTCCGCCGCCAGCTTGTCGCGCTCGGCACCGGTCACGCGGGTGCCCTTCTTCAGGGTCTCGGCCACGAGTACCTCCCGTAGTGATGTGGTGACCGCTGCGTTATCTACAGCCATGATCAGTCATCATCGGCGGATCGGCTACCCGGTAGGCCAGAAAAGATCTGCTTCCCTTGCGCAGATGGTCAAGCAAGGGCCACCAGATCGGCAAATTCGTCACTCCAGATGTCTTCAACACCATCCGGTAGCAAAATCACCCTTTCCGGTTCCAACGCGTGCACCGCGCCTTCGTCGTGAGTGACCATGACTATGGCGCCCTTGAACGTGTGGAGCGCTCCGAGGATCTCCTCGCGGGAGGCCGGGTCCAGGTTGTTGGTGGGTTCGTCCAGAAGAAGCACGTTCGCCTTGGAAACGACCAGTGTGGCCAGGGCCAGGCGGGTTTTCTCCCCACCCGACAGCACGCCGGCGGGCTTGTCCACGTCGTCTCCGGTGAACAGGAACGAACCCAAGATCTTCCGGCACTCCACCTCGGCGAGATCAGGAGAGGACGACTGCATGTTCTCCAGAACGGAACGATCGTGATCGAGAGTTTCGTGTTCCTGTGCGTAGTAACCGAGCCGCAGTCCATGCCCCGGGATAATGCTCCCGGTATCGGGCTTTTCCACTCCGCCGAGCAGACGGAGCAGGGTAGTTTTCCCCGAGCCGTTCAGCCCAAGCACGACGACCCTGCTGCCGCGGTCGATCGCAAGGTCGACATCTGTGAAGATTTCCAAAGATCCGTATGATTTGGACAAACCCTCCGCGCACAGGGGGGTTTTACCGCACGGAGCCGGATCCGGAAAGCGCAGTTTGGCCACCCGGTCGGCCTGCCGCTCGCCCTCGACGCCCGACATCAGCTTGTCGGCGCGCTTGAGCATCTGCTGGGCGGCCTTGGCCTTGGTGGCCTTCGCCCGCATCTTCTCGGCCTGCGTCTGGAGCGTGCTGGCCTGCCGCTGGGCGTTGGCGTACTCGCGCTTGCGGCGCTTCTCGTCGGTCTCCCGTGCCGCCAGGTACTTCTTCCAGCCGACGTTGTACATGTCGACCTCGCCGCGGTTGGCGTCGAGATGGAACACCCGGTTGACGACCGCCTCCAGCAGCCCCACGTCGTGGCTGATGATGATCAGGCCGCCCTGGTGGTTCTTCAGGTAGTCGCGCAGCCAGACGATCGAGTCGGCGTCCAGGTGGTTGGTCGGCTCGTCGAGCAGCAGGGTGTCGGCGTTGGAGAACAAGATCCGCGCCAGTTCCACCCGGCGGCGCTGGCCGCCGGACAGGGTGTGCAGCGGCTGGTGCAGCACCCGGTCGGCCAGGCCCAGGCTGGAGGCGATCGCGGCGGCCTCGGACTCGGCGGCGTACCCGCCGAGCACGTGCAGCTCGTCCTCGGCGCGGCTGTAGCGGCGCACGGCCTTCTCCTGGGCGGCGCCGACGAACTCCGCCATCTGCACCTCGAACTTGCGGAGCCTGGCGAAGACCTCGTCCAGGCCGCGCGCTGCGAGAATCCTGTCCTTGGCCAGCACGTCAAGATCACCGCTGCGCGGGTCCTGCGGCAGGTAGCCGAGCGTGCCCGAACGGGTGACCGAGCCCGCGGACGGCAGGGCCTCCCCCGCCAGGACCTTGGTCAAGGTGGTCTTGCCCGCGCCGTTGCGCCCGACCAGGCCGACCCGGTCACCCGGATTGACGCGGAAGGCGGCCTTCTCGATCAGCAGCCGGGATCCGGCGCGCAGCTCGATGTCATTTGCGATGATCACTGTGGTGGGTCTCCCCCGGAGAAAGCTGACAGATCAGTTTATCGGGCCGGGACCGGCCACCGCGAACCGTTGACCGGCCTGCGAGAATGACTCGTGTCACGACGGAACGTGACGCCACGAACGCGAGGAGTCCTCATGCCTGTGGTGAAGAGCAACGCCGCTCCGGGCACCCCATGCTGGGTGGACCTGGGCATCCCCGACCCCCAACGCGCGAAGGAGTTCTATGCCGCTGTCTTCGGCTGGGAGTACAACGAACCCGGCCCCGACTACGGCGGCTACTTCAGCGCGACCAAGAACGGCCACCAGGTGGCCGGGATGATGGGCGTCCAGGAGGCGCCCACGGCATGGTGGGGAGTCTACTTCGCCACGGACGACTGCGATGTCGCGGTCCAGCGGGCCGTCGACGCGGGCGCGTCCGTGGTGGCGCCCGCCATGGACGTCGGGCCGCTCGGCCGGATGGCGATCCTGCAGGATCCGCGGGGCGCCCAGTTCGGCTTCTGGGAGGGCCGGGAGCACGTCGGCTGCGAGCTGGTCGACGAGTCGGGCGCCCTCGCCTGGAACGAGCTGGTCACCGACGCCACGACCCATTCGGCGCGCTTCTACGAGAGCGTCCTGGGGGTCGGCGCGACCAGGCTGTCGCAGGAGGGCCTGGACTATCTGACCCTCGACGTCGACGAGGAGCCGGTCGCGGGGGTGTTCGGGATGCCCGATCTGGGTGACGCCGGAGCCCGCTGGACCGTCTACTTCGGGGTCGACGACGCCGACGAGGCGGCCAGGATCGCGGTCGAGGCGGGCGGTTCGGTCGCCCGTCAGCCGGAGGACTCCGCCCACGGCCGGGTCGTGGTGCTCCGCGATCCGTTCGGCGCGGAGTTCGCCGCGATCAAGCTCACCCCCGGCCCCGGCTTCGACGACGCCGAAAAACACTGAAACCCGCTCAGGGCGACATGTTGCGGATCAGGTCGGCCACCCTGACGATGCCGAGGCAGCGGCCGATCTCGTCGGTCACCACCAGGTCGTCGTAGACCCGCTCCTCGTCCCGGCCCGCGGCCCGCAGGGCGGCGATCGCCGGGACGGTCTTCGGCACGATCCGGGGCGGGTCGGCCAGCCGCGACGCGGCCTTGTGCGCGTGCAGGGCGTGCCCGTAGGCGCCGGACAGGGCCAGCAGGAAGCGGGACCGGTCCACGGTGTGGCGGGGCCGCTGCTGGGCGTCGACCAACACGATGCTGGTGGTGCCCTGCTGGTTGGAGAAGGCGTCCAGCACCTCGCCGGCCGTCACGGTGTCGGACATCGTGACGGCCGGCAGCGTGAACTCCGACACCCGCGGCCCGAGGTCGATGGAGCCGGTCGGCGGCTCGTCGCGGGAGACCGGCACCGGGATCGGCACCCGCTGTCCAGGACGCCAGTCCGGCGGGGTCAGCAGCGGGCCCTGCACCAGCCGCACCCCGAGACCGCGCAGCTTCTTCAACTGCTCCTCGCTGTCGATGCCGGGTGCCAGCACATGGGTGCCGACCCGGTGGGCGACGGTGACGAGCCCCTCGACCAGCGCGCCGCGCCGCTGGTCGGTGACGGCCCTGCGGGCCAGGTCGGGGTCGAGCCGCACCAGGTAGGGGGTGCCGTCGGCCAGGACGTCGAGCGGGGCGTGGGTGGTGCCGAGCCCGCCGAACGCCACCAGGTAGCCGGCGTGCCGCAGGTCCTGGACGCCCGCGGCGAGCTGGGACCGCTGGGCGGGCGCGAACCCGCCCGTCACGCAGACGATCACTTCCTGGGGGCGGCGGCCCGCGTCGTACAGGCCCTGGTGCAGGACCGTCAGGACCCCGCGGCCGAGCGCGACGGTCGCGGCGCGCACCGAGATCTGGAGCGGGAGCAGGGCGGCGTGGGAGGCCATGGCCTTGGCGCCCGCGAGCGCCCGCCTGATGTCCTCCTGGGCCGGGTCGAGGGGGCCGGTGCCGCCGAAGGCGGGGCCCACATGGGTCTCGACCGCGACGACCGAGCCCGAGTCGAGGTCGACGACGGGCTGGAAGAGTGCGCCGCCCGAGAGTCCGGTCGGCAGAAGGGTGTCCAGGACTGCCACGTTCGGAATCGTTTCAGCGCACTACCGCTGAAATCAGCTATGTCGGGGGACGTTCACTAGAAGTTCGTCCGCGATGTGAAGATAGTCACAGGTCATCGCACTTCGATCACAATTCGCCTGCCACGACCGCCGAGAACAGGTACGTGACGCCCCCCGCGACCGCGATCCACGGCAGCGGACCCAGCTCCCCGCCGCGCAGCGCCTGCACGACGATGGCCGCCACGATCCCCACCGCGAGCACGTCACCGGTCATCGCCGCCGCCCGCAGATGGGTCCTGCCGCTCCGGCCCCGGCCGAACGACTCCCCCACCGCCAGCCCCGGCTCGTCCCGGCGGAAGAACAGCAGAACCGCGTATCCCAGGAGCACCGCACCGGCGACCAGCCCGGTGCTCCGCTCGTCCCGCGATGCCAGCAGCACCGCCACGCCGACGCCCGCGAAGGCCGTCAGCGCCGGCACCACCCATCCCCGTCGTCCACGCCGTTCCGGAGCAAGCCACATGGCCGCCATCCTCCCGCAGATCAGCGCCGGTGAGTAGATCTTCCACCGATACGGAACAGTTCAAGATCCTCAGGAACCGGGGGGTTCCGGCGATCGTCAGTTCAAGAACGGGCCTGGGCAGGGCCGAGTAGTGGTTAAGGTGCGTGCGTGGCGCAGTTTCGGATGAACGGTTCCAAGATGCTCGCCGTCGACCTGATGGGCGAGACCGTGCGCGCCCTCAACGGCTCGATGGTGGCCTACGAGGGCCAGATGCAATTCAAACGTCAGGGGATGACGGGCGGCGACGGCGGGCTCATGGGCGCCGTCCGGCGCCGTGTCGCCGGCGAGAACGTGACGCTCATGGAGGTCACCGGCCAGGGCACCGTGTACCTGGCCAGTGAGGCCACCGAGATCACCCTGATCCATCTGCAGGGCGAGGCCCTGCTGGTCGAATCCAGCAATCTGCTGGCCCTGGACGGGCAGCTCAGGACCGGAGTGCAGTTCTCCGGGCTGCGGGGCGCCGCCTCAGGGCAGGGCCTGGCGACCACCAAGGTCGAGGGGCACGGCACCGTCGCGATCGTCTCCGACGGTCCGGCGATCGCGCTGGAGGTGACGCAGGGCCAGTCGCTCTGCGTCGACCCGCAGGCCTACGTGGCCAGCCGGGGCCAGCTCCAGCAGGACTTCGTGACCGACACCAACTGGCGGACCGTGCTCGGCCAGGGCTCGGGAGAGAGCTTCCAGCTCCGGTTCAACGGCCACGGGCTGGTCTACATCCAGCCGGCCGAACGCAGCGGCGGCCTGGCGGCGGAGGTCTAGAGATGCCCGGATTCAGCGCGATCAACAGCAAGATGATCCAGGTGCCGATCGGCCCCGGATCCGAGGTCTACTCCAAGCGCGGCTCGATGCTCGCCTACGTCGGCCAGGTGCACTTCGCGCCGACGGCCACCGCAGGGCAGGGCATCGGCGGGATGGTCGGCCGGCACATGGCGGGCGAGGCGTCCGCGATGATGCACGTCACCGGGCAGGGCTCGGCGATGTTCGGGCACGCCGGGCTGTACGTCGAGGTCATCGAACTGCAGGGCGACACCCTGTACGTCGAGGCCGACCGGCTGCTGGTGCACGACGCCACCCTGCAGACCGGCACCATGTTCATGGGCGAGCAGGGAGGGCTCGGCGGCGTGATCCGCGGGCAGGTGACCGGCCAGGGGCTGTTCACCACGACCGTCAGCGGGCACGGATCGGTCGCGGTGCTGTCGCACGGCGGCGTCATCGAGATGCCGATCCAGCAGGGCCGCCCCATCTATGTGGACCCGCAGGCCTATGTGGCCCACCGCGGCCAGGTGACCAACAAGCTGAAGACCTCGGTGGGGATGCGCGACCTGATCGGACGCGGCTCCGGCGAGGCGTTCCAGCTCGAGCTGTCGGGCTACGGCGTCGTGTACGTCCAGGCCAGCGAGAGGAAGATCTGACATGGGCTACCCGCCGCAGCAGCCAGGAGGCGGCTACCCGCAGCAGCCCGGCTACCCCCAGCAGCCCGGATATCCCGCCCAGCCCGGCTATCCGCCGCAGCAGCCCGGGTATCCCCCGCAGCAGCCGGGATACCCGCCGCAGGGGCAGCAGGGGTACGCCCCGCCGCAGCAGGGCGGTTTCCCGCCGCCCGCGCAGCCGACCCCCGTCGCCACGTTCAACGCGCAGACCCTGCCGGACGACGACAACGTCAACTCCTACGCCTTCTCGGTGAACCTCAACGGCCAGTGGTTCATCCAGAAGGGCAAGATGATCGCCTACTACGGGCAGATCAAGTTCGAGGCGCTGTCGTCGGGCCCGCTGGACGCGCTGGTCGCCGGCCACTTCCACTCGCCGCTGTACGCGCACGACTGGGTCGTCGCCGAAGGCCACGGCAAGCTGCTCCTCGGCGACCGGGGCTTCGACCTCAACAGCTTCGACCTGGAAGACGGCAATCTGACGATCAGGGCGGGCAACCTGCTGGCGTTCTCGCCGGGCCTCACCCTGAAGCAGTCGATCATCCCGGGCTTCCTGACGCTGCTGGGCACCGGCAAGTTCATCGCCGCGTCCAACGGCGCGGTGCACTTCGTCGAACCGCCGATCCGGGTGGACCCGCAGGCGCTGCTCGGCTGGGCCGACTGCCCGTCGCCGTGCCACCACTACGACCACACCTACATGCGGGGCGTGCTCGGCATGGCGCGTCACATGTTCGGGGTGGGCGGGTCTTCGGGCGAGGAGCACCAGTTCGAGTTCTCCGGCACCGGCACCGTGCTCATGCAGTCGTCGGAGACGGTCATGGAGTCGCCCGCGATGGTCCGCGAACTGGAAGGCCAGGTCGGGATGCTCGGCCTCGGCGGCCTCCAGCGGCTCAACCAGGTGATCTCCCAGCGGATCTCCGCGGAACAGCAGCGCTGACCCTGTTCGGTCCAGGCCCGATCACGCTTTTCGGGCCTGGACCGGTATGCACGCACCGTCGCCCCGCGAGTACCGTGCCCCCGACGCCATCGGCGGAAGGGGCCTTCGTTCATGCCGCGTCTCACCGTCCCGCGCCGTTTCGCGCGGATGACACTCGGCCAGATGGCCTGGGCGCTGTCCGGTTTCGCCGTCCTGATCACCGTGGTGATCGTGGCCAGAGGCGACCTCAACGGCCTGTACAAGTCCCAGCCCGACTTCTTCATCGGTTCGCTGCTGTCGTTCACGGGGTTCGCGCTGGCCAAGGCGTTCTCCCGGGCGTCGGTGACGGCGGCCGTCGACCACATCCACGACGCCCGCACCCCCGAGGTGGCGCGGGCGCTGGAAGAGGCCACCCACCGCTGGATGCGGGAGAACGACATCCCCGGCCAGGTGGCGCTGCTGCGCCGGAACATCGACGCGGCCGCCCAGCGCTGCGGCGAGTACTACGACCTGCAGGCCAAGGACCCGCGCGGCGGCCCGAACGTCCCGCTGCTGCGGGTCGTCCTCACCGACCTCGACGACGCCCTGAGCTCGGCCGCCCATCTGTCGGCCGTGGTCGGAGCGGCGGTCCCCCCGGTGTTCACGCTGTCGAGCGGCGCGCGGATCCAGCTCAAGGAGCTGCTGCGGGACGTCCGGGAGGCGGCGAGCCGCCGCCAGGAGGCGTTCGACGCCGTCAGCATGGAGTTCGGCCATCCCACGGCGGACGAGCTCTGGGGCGCTTTCACCGTCCTGTCGTCCGACACCCTGAAAAGCACTCCGCGATCTGGAGATCCTGCTCGGCGACCGGCTCCGCACCGATCCCCGCGAACAGGTCCCGGCGCTGCGCGGCTATCTGAGCGCCTCCCTGGCCCGCACCGAACTCGTCGCCGAGATCATCGTCTCCCGCGGGCTGGTCCTTCCGCCGGCGCTGAAGATCCTCAAGGAGGATCTGGAGAAGGCGATCACCAAGCTTGACGCCGTCGACCTCGCCCAGCTCGTCTCCGCCCCCAACGGCGTCCCCGCGTCGAGGCGTCCGCTCAACGCCCCTTCCTGACCGGCGCGGGCGCCGCCGTCAAGTGTCGCCGAGGAGGTCGCGGGCCAGCCCGGTGACGGCCGGAGGGAGCGCCGGGGTGACGAGCGCAAGACGGGCGACGGAGTCCAGGACGGTGACGGGGCGGGAGCGGCACGCCTCGGCGGCGGCGACCAGCCGTCCCGTGACGAGGACCGCGACGTCCTCACGGAGATCGGGATGGGTCCACGCGATCGCGATCAGGGCGAAGAGCGCGGACTCGGTCGTCCAGTCCTCCGGGCCGTAGGCGAGGTCGGTGAGGACCTGGCGGCGCGTCGAGACCGGCCACGGCTCGTCGGTGCGGTGGTGGGCGACGGCCAGGCAGGCGGCCGTCTGCACCGAGCGGAGCCACTGCGGCCAGTCGGCGCGGTCGCCCGACGGCGGCGCGGGCGGATGGGTGAGGACTCCGAGCAGTTCGTTCAGCGGGAGCGTGCTCAGGGTGACGGCGGCGTCGTAGGC
>NZ_BAAGZI010000025.1:0-31567 GCF_054778695.1 Actinocorallia lasiicapitis | reverse complement strand
CCGCGCCGCGCTTCATCGCGGCGTAGTCGGTGTCGCCGCCGTCGGGATCGCCCGCGACGCCCGGCTGCTCGCCCTGCTCAGAAGCCTGTCGGACGCCCTGTGGGGCCGCGCCGACTCCGCCGCCGTCGAGGCCGTGACGCTCTGCGTCGTCGACCTGCCGGGGGCGTTCTTCCACCGGGCCCTCGCGGCCCCCGCCGGTCTGCCGGTCTCCTCCGGCAACCGGCTCCGTCTCGAGGCCGCCGTCCGCGCGGTCCTCGCCGTCGATCCCCTTGGAAAGGCCGGAAATGCCCACCCTTGACCTTGAAGACTCCGTCTTCGTCCTCACCTTCGGCGATGACGAGAACCGCTTCTCGCCCGACTGGCTGAAGTCCACGAGCGCGCTGCTCGACACCGTCGCCGAGCACCCCGAGCCGGCCGCGCTCGTCACCGTCGGCGGCGGCAAGTTCTACTCCAACGGCCTCGACCTGGACTGGCTCGGCCAGCACCCCGACCAGCTCGTCCCGTACGTCGCGGAGATCCACGCGCTGTTCTCGAAGGTGCTGACGCTGCCCGTCCCGACCATCGCGGCCGTCAACGGGCACGCGTTCGGCGGCGGCGCGATGCTCGCGATGGCCCACGACTTCCGGATCATGCGCGCTGACCGCGGCTACTTCTGCTTCCCCGAAGCCGACATCAACATCCCGTTCACGCCCGGGATGGCCGCGCTGATCCAGGCGAAGCTCACCCCGGCCGCCGCGACCGCGTCGATGACGACCGGCCACCGCTTCCCCGCCCCCGAGGCCGCCGCCCACGGCATCGTCGACGCCGTCTCCGACCTCGACGCCCTCCTCACGACGGCCGCCGCCCGCGTCCGTCCACTCGCCGGCAAGGACCGCGCGACCCTCTCAAAGATCAAGTCCGTGATGTACGCCCCCGCCGTCTCGGCCCTGGCCTCCTGACCCATCGAGGGCTGAGCCGAGCTCCACAGAAAAGTTTCGGGGCATGACGTTTTGATGTCTATTGTTGACGCCGGAGCACATCGACACGCGACTCCCGACGGGTGGGCTGATGGCGAGGCGTCAGGGATTCATGGCGGCGATCGCGCAGACACAGCGCGAAACCGAACGCGCCGAGGCGGCCAGAAGGCACAGTGAGGCCGCCGCACAAAGGGAGGCGGCACAGGCGCAGGCCGCTTCCCTTTGGGCGGCGGCCGCCACCGAAAAGGAACGCAAACGCCTTTACGCCGAAGCGCGGGCGGCCGAAGTGGCGGCGTTGAACGCGACGCTCGCGCAGCGGCTCACCGAACTCGACGAACTGCTCGTTTCCGGGCTGGGCCGGAACACGGCCGTCGATGTGAACGGGATGAAGGAGCGGCGCGCGCACCTGCCGTTCGAGCCCGGTCCCGCGGCCCGTCCCGAACCGCCGCCACGGCCGGAACAGTTCGCTCCGCCGCAGCCCACAGGGCTTTCCCGGCTGTTCGGCGGCGCCAAATACGAGGAGGCCGTCCGGCAGGGGCGGCTCGCCTACGAAACGGCGTGCGCCGAACATGCCACACGGGAGCAGGCGCGCCGGACCCAGCTCGAAGGGCTGCAGCGCGAGCACGCGCGGCGCGTCGCCGAAGCCGTCGAGCGAACCAGAAGGCAGCACGCCGAGGTCGACGCCTACCTGCGCGATCTGGCGACGGGACTGCCCAGCGCCGTCGTCGCCTATTTCGACTTCGTGCTGAACTCCGCTCCCTCGCCCGAAGGATTTCCGGCCGAATGGCGGATGGCCTATGTGCCGGACTCGCGGCAGCTCGTCGTCGAATACGAACTGCCGGCCATCGGCGTCATTCCCAAGGTCAAGGCCTATCGCTATGTGAAGACCTCCGACGCGATCGCCGAGACGGCACGCCCGGCCACGCAGATCCGGGCACGGTACACGTCCGTGGTCGGGCAGCTCGCGCTCCGCGTCGTCCGCGATCTGTTCACCGCCGACACCCGCGCGCAAGCGCGGTCGATCGTGCTGAACGGAATGGTCAGCACCGTCGACGCGGCCACCGGACGTCCGATCCGGCCCTGCCTGCTCACCCTCCGGACCACACGGGAGACCTTCGCCGAACTCGATCTCGCCCACGTCGATCCGGCGGCCTGCCTGCGGCATCTGGGCGCGGGCGTGTCACGGAACACCGCGGAGCTCGTCCCCGTCCGGCCGGTGCTGGAGTTCGACCTGGTCGATCCGCGGTACGTCGATCCGCGGTTCGTCGAGGAGACCGACCTCCTCGGCTCGCTCGACCAGCGGCCCAACCTGCTGGAGCTGACCCCGGCCGAGTTCGAGAGCCTCATCCAGAACCTGTTCGCGCGGATGGGGCTCGAGACCAGGCAGACCAGGGCGTCACGGGACGGAGGGGTCGACTGCGTCGCCCACGATCCGCGGCCGATCGTGGGCGGCAAGGTGGTGATCCAGGCGAAGCGGTACCGGAGCACCGTCGGGGTCTCGGCCGTCCGGGACCTGTTCGGGACCCTGCAGAACGAGGGAGCGTCCAAGGGCATCCTCGTGACGACCAGCGGCTACGGCCAGGCGTCGTTCGACTTCGCGAAGAACAAGCCGATCGAGCTGCTCGACGGCGCGAACCTGCTGTACCTGCTCAAGGAGCACGCCGGGATCGAGGCGCGGATCACCCCGCCGGAAGGCCGACGCGACCCCGCCGCCGGCTGCTGACCAGCGGTGGCCCCGTCGAGCTGGTCGTCACCGGACGGGGGCCGCTACCGGCTGATTCCCGGGTTCCGGTCACGGGCCGGAGCCCGTTCTATTTCCTACTAAGTCAATAGGTATTATGCTGATTTGCGTTCCGTGAAGGGAGAAACCGATGGGCCTGCCCGACTTCCTGGTGATCGGCGCGCCGAAAGCGGGGACCACCGCCCTGCACAGCGCGCTCGCCCGCCACCCCGCCCTCCACCTGTCGCCCGTGAAGGAGCCGAAGTTCTTCCTGACCGACGGGCCGCCCCCGACCCGCGGCGGCCCCGGCGACGTCCAGACCTACCGCGAGCACGTGTGGCGGCGCGAAGACTACGAGGCGCTGTTCGACGCCGCGCCCGAAGGGGCGCTGAAAGGCGAGTCGACCCCGTTCTACCTGCACGACCTCGACGCCCAGCGGCGGATCCGGGCGCTGATCCCCGACGTCCGGCTGATCGTCGTGCTCCGCGACCCCGTCGAACGCGCCCACTCCAACTGGACCCATCTGTGGTCGGCAGGGCTCGAACCCGTCGACGACATCGTCGAGGCGTGCCGGCTCGAAGAGGAACGGAAAGCCGACGGCTGGTCGGCGTTCTGGCACTACCTCGACCTCGGCCGCTACGGCGAACAGCTCGAACACCTCTACACGCTGTTCTCCCGCGAACAGGTGCTCGTGTTCCGGTACTGGGACCTCCTGTACGAGCCCGCCGCGACCCTCGACCGGGTCTTCGCGTTCCTCGGCGTGGAGCAGGGGCTCGTCCCCGACGTGCCGAAGGCGAACGTCACGGCGCACCCCGAACCGACCTGGCGGCGCGCCGTCCTGGCCAGGGCGCTGCGCGTCGCGACGGCCGTCGACTCCGTCCTGCCCGGCCACCCGCTCCGCGCCACCGTGACGGTGCCGCTGGAACGCGCGCTGCAGCGCGGCGGCCCGGCCAGACGGCCGCTGACCTGGGCGGAGCGCAGCGCGCTGCTGCCGTTCTTCGAAGCCGACGTGAAGCTGCTGGAGAAGGTCACCGGCGAGGACTTCGCCGACTGGCTGCGGCCCAGAGATGCATCGGGAGGACGGGTCGGGGAACGGCCGGCGGGACAGTACCAGGCCCGCAACGGCCGTCCCCGATGATCACGCCCGGAGTTCGGTGCGCAGCTCGTGGGCGCCGTCGGAGCGCGTCAGCTCGTAGTAGAGCCTGATCCCGCCCGCCGCGAGCGGCAGCGCGTCCAGATAGCGGAGGCCGCCGCCGCGGTGGGGGGACAGCGCCCACGGCTCGTCACCGACGGCCGTCAGGGCCTGCGGTTCGGTGCCGACGGCGAACCCGGTGCGCTCCTCGTAGTTCTCGGCGGCGCTGGCCCGGCCGTCGTAGGCCGCGACGACGCCGCCCGCCACGAACCGGACGGCCGTGACCCGCGCGCCCCGTGCGTCCCACGCGCCGGGACGGCGGCCGAGCGCGGTGCCGTGCCACGTCCAGGCGAGGCCGTCGACGCTGGTCGCGTAGTCCGACACCATCTGGTCGGCTTCGTCCGGGACGGCCAGCGGATGGCAGGACGCCCACAGATGCCACAGACCGTCGTGGTGGACGATCACCGGATCCTTGACGCCGATCTTCGTGTCGCCCGCGAGGACGACGGTCCGGTGCGCGGCGTCGAATTCAAGGGGATCGTCGGCTTCGAGGAGTTCGACCCTCCAGTGTTTGGTGCCGGGGGTGGCGCAGCTCAGATAGAGCCGCCACCGCCCCTCGGGCGTCCTGACCAGCGTCGGACGCTCCAGGGACTCGCTCCCGAACGCCTCCTTCGCCAGCCGCAGAAACGGTTCGAACCGCTCGCCGTCCGTGGATCTGGCCAGTTCGACCGCGAAACCGCGGCCCTCGTCCAGCGGGCGGCGCAGCCGGTAGGCCAGATAGATGACGCCTTCGTGTTCGACGGCGCTCGGGGCGCCGGCCCAGTAGCCCTCGCCTGCGCCGGGAGGCCCGACGGCGAGCGCGGAACGCTCGGGGTCGGGCCGCAGTGCGGAGATCAGCTCTTCGGTGGTCGCGGAGTTCAGAACGTCACCCTCTCCGAGTAGTTGATCGACGGTACCCCTCCGAGTGTCGCCGACTCCACGCCCATTGTGAATCATCTCGATGGGAAAAGTAGGTATGACTCGGACCAGGGCCCCTGCGACCGAACCGGATTCACCGCCCTCGCTAGGATGAGGCGTCCGACGATGGGGGAGAAGCGTGACCGAGATCGACGTCCAGCCGCACCCGTTCGACACCGCGGTGGCGCTCACCCCGGTGGCCGACGGCCGCTGGCAGGGCAGGACCAGCCCGGCGTACGCGAACATGGTCGGCCCGTTCGGTGGCGTCACCGCCGCCACGCTGCTACGCGCCGCGGAACTCCACCCGGACCGGCTCGGCGACCCGCTCTCCCTGACGGTGAACTACGCGGGCCCCGTCACGGACGGCGAGTTCGAGGTCACGGCCCGCCCGGTCCGCACCAACCGCACCACCCAGCACTGGCTTCTGGAACTCACCCAGGACGGCGCCGTGACGACGACCGCCACCGCCATTTTTGGTGTCCGCCGCGACACCTGGTCCGACACCGAAGCCGAAATGCCGAAGGTCCCCGCCCCGGAGGACACCCCGCTCGGCGGTTTCCCCGATTTCATCTCCTGGGCCGCCAATTACGAGATGCGCTACGTCGAAGGCGAACTCCCCACCGACTCCACCGGCGAATCCCCTTCTTCCACCACCACTCTCTGGGTCCGCGACTCCCCGTCCCGCCCCCTCGACTACGCCTCCCTGACGGCTCTCTCCGACGTCTTCTACCCCCGCGTCTTCCTCCGCCGAGGCCAATTCATCCCCGCCGGCACCGTCTCCCTGACCACCTATTTCCACACCACCCCCGCCACCCTCACTTCCCACGGCACCACCCCTCTCCTGGCCACCGCCCGCTCTACCACTTTCACCTCCGGCTACCACGACCAGTCCGCCCACCTCTGGACCCCCACCGGCACCCTCCTAGCCACCACCCACCAACTCGTCTACTACAAGCACTAACCCCCGGCAGCCTTCCCGCCAGGCTCGAGACGACAGGTGTCGTCGCAGCACTACCGACGAGCGCCTGACAGACCCACGAACTCGCGAAACCCCGTCCCGCATCCTCAGGGCCTGCTCAGAGACACATCTCGTCGCAGGTTCCGGGCAGCGAATTCGGCGGCCTCCCGAGTGAGCCGAGCGGCCGGTTCCGGTGACTGCGCGGTGATGACGACCAAGCGCTCCTGGCCGTGGGGTACGAGGAGATGGCACTGATGCCAGGTCTGTTCCTCGTGCTCATAGGCCACCTCGACAAGACTGAAATCCTTCTCCTCAACAGAGCGCAGGACCCGCTGGCCGGGAGCCACCAGCTCTCGGAGCGGCGGAACCCCGTCGCGCCGTAGTGGTCCTTGAAGGAAGATCGCTGCCCCTTTCCCGTCGAGAAGGTAAAAGGGAGTCGGGTCTCCTTCCGGCGCCGATTCGAGGGTGAAATTCGTCGGCCAAGGGATCGAGCATGCGCTTGTCTCAATGCGCCAAGTCCGCTCCTCCGGGCCCTCGCCGAGCATGAAGATATTCGGGTGTTCGGGGATTACGGCGCGGCCGTTCTTGACGGCGACACGGACCGTGGACGTCGAGTCGAATGGTTCGGTCGCGATAAGAACGGAGCCGTCCACATAGGTGAAGGCGTAGGGCCAGACCGGGGTGAGCGTCACCCCGAAGCCGGACAGCCGGGCGAAGACGTGACCCATGAATCCTCCGGCTACGGGACGCCCGCAACACGCGGCTTAGCCGCGCAGATTGTCGGGCAGTGCAAAAAGACCTCTTACCCGAGGTTGCGGGTTGAGGTCTTTTGCTGGGGAAGTGTGGTGGCCAGGGGCGGGGTCGAACCGCCGACCTACCGCTTTTCAGGCGGTCGCTCGTACCAACTGAGCTACCTGGCCGGGCATTGTTGCGCGGTCCTGACGGGACTTGAACCCGCGACCTCCACCTTGACAGGGTGGCGAGCACTCCAACTGCTCCACAGGACCTTGGTGCTGCGCCCGGGGCCTTGCGCTTTCGCTCCGGGGCAACGTGGAAGAGCTTAGGTGATGCGGGCGGATACTGCCAACTCAGAAACCGGTACGGCCGTCCAGGAGCTCGGTGAGGATGTCCAGATGGCCCGCGTGGCGAGCGGTTTCCTCGACCATGTGGAGGAGGAGCCAGCGGAGCGTCGACGGGTCGCCGTCCGCCGCCGGGACGGCGAGCTCGGTGTCCAAAGGGAGGGTCGCGGCGATCGTCCGGGAGGTCGCGCACTGGGCGGCGTAGGCGGCGAGGAGATCGGGGAGGGCGGCCGGGTCCTTGAACTCGGCATCCGGGTCGGTGTCCGTCCAGGGAGCGCGGTCGGGGAGGCCGAGGAGCCGGTGCTCGAACCAGTAATGCTCGACCCAGCGGAGATGCGAGACGAGGCCGGCGGCCGTCATGAGCGGCGACGTCGCCAGCAGCGGACGGCGGGCCGCCTCTTCGGACAGACCTTGGCATTTCACCGGGATCGTGGCGCGGTACTGATCCAGGAAGGCGTCGAGGAGCAGGCGTTCGCCGCCGGATCGTGGCGGTTTCCGACGAGTCATGATCGTAGAAGGTAGTCGATGGTGCGAGCAGTGCGCCGGAGGCCGTAGTCTGTTCCCGTCGCGCCAGCGCGTCGAGGTCCTGTGGAGCAGTTGGAGTGCTCGCCACCCTGTCAAGGTGGAGGTCGCGGGTTCAAGTCCCGTCAGGACCGCCTTTATGGAAGATTGTCCGTTTATGGACTCCTGGGTGCGTGAAGCCCTCCTCTCCGCGAAACAGCCCGTTCCGGGCAGACCGTGGAAACTCTCCCTCGGCGGAATCCTCGGCCGCCACCCCAAGACGCCCGGTGTCGTCCGGAAACTCCTCGGCCTCCTCGACGACTTCGGCGCCGTGGAGATCGGCCCCGACGAGGTCGGCTTCGACGGCGACACCGTGAACTGGGACAGAGTCCTCGAAATCCGCCGCCACAGCACCGCCGACCTGCTCCCCGACGTCGTGATCGACCGTGAGGTCGACCGGATCCGCGACTTCCTGCCGCCCGTCCCCGGCCGTAAATGGGTCGTCGGCAAGGCCACCGAACTCCTGCTGACGTTCGTGATGGCGGCCCGTGGCGACGGCGGCGGCGATTCGGTCATACCGTGCGAGATCGTCTACCGGAACCGGCTCGGACGGACGTCGGAGAAGTCGGCGGGGCTGTTCGCGGCGTCCATCCTGGCGGCGCTCCCGGCGGCGTCGGAGACGCTGATGGCCACGGCGCACGAACGGGGGATCCCGATCGTGATGGTTCCCTCGAAAACGCCCAAAGCGGATCGGGCGGAGCGGTTGCGGAGCGCGGGGAGCCGGTTGGCGGAGAAAGTGCGGGCGCTGCAGGCGGGGGAGTGATCGCCGGGGGATGCGGAGAGATCCGCATCGTGGAGCAAGGCGGCGGGGGGACGGGGTTCGGGCGGGCCATCGGGTGGGGGTGGTTCGGGGCGGGGTGGCGGCGCAGTGTGGCCGTCAGAGGGTGGTGAAGGCTGTGTAGGCCTCTTCGGTGAAGAGGACGAAGCGTGCTTTCTCCACTTGTGTCGGGGTTTCCTGGACGGTCGTGAGCGCGATCCGGGCCGCGTCCTCCACTGGCCAGCCATAGATTCCCGCCGAAACGGCCGGAAATGCCATGGTCCGTACGCCGAGTTCGTCCGCCACCCGCAGTGACTCCCGGTAGCAGGACGCCAGCAGCTCCGACCTGTCCTCGCGCGCCGACCATACGGGCCCGACCGTGTGGATCACCCAGCGAGCGTCGAGCCTGCCCGCCGTGGTCGCGACGGCCTGCCCCGTGGCCAGCCCTTTCCCGTAGTGCGACGCCCGCAGCGCCCGGCACGCCGCCAAGATCTCCGGTCCGCCTTTGCGGTGAATCGCCCCGTCCACTCCGCCGCCGCCGAGAAGCGACGAGTTCGCAGCGTTGACGATCGCGTCGACGCGCTGCTCGGTTATGTCGCCAAAGACGAGTTCGATCTCCATGACGCCCATCCCACCATGCGCGCTTTGTCGCTCAACTGAACGGTAGGTTGTCGCCATGCTGTTTCAGGCGTGTGGGAACGCTGTGCGTGCGGTCAGGGAGGGCGGCGACTTCCGGGCGCACCTCCGGGTCGCCGCGAAGGCAGCCCCCACCGCCGAACCGGACGAGCTGACGCGCGCCGCCCACCGCATCGTGGACGTCGCCGCCGAGCTCCCGCCCCAGCAAGGCGGCTGGTTCGCCCTCCTGTCCGGCACCCTCGCCGAGCACGGCGCCGACGTGGACGGCATCCCGGTGATCGAGCGCCTGAGCGGCGTCTCCTCGGGCGCCCTGACGTTCGCCGAAGCGTGGGGCGCCGACGTCCCGGCCGCCGAAGACGGGCCGACCCCGGACATCTACCGCGAAACCCACGCCCGGTTGGGCGAACGCGCCCGTATCGCCATGCAGTGCTGGTACGCGCTGCCCCAGTTCGCGTCGGCCGCCTGCACCCTGCTTTCGCTCTCGCCGGCCACCCGCGCCGCCGTCGCCGACACCGACGAGCTCGTCGACCGCGCCGCCGCCCACTGCCTGGACCTCGACCAGGTCCGCGATCTGCGCCGCATCATTGACGGCGAGCAGCTCCTCGTCCTGCACCGCGCCTCCCGGCAGGGCTGGGGCGTCACCATTCACGGCATCGGCGACAATTTCCAGCTCCACACGCTGCTGGCCGCCGTCCTGATCCCCGACCATCTGCCCGGCCGGCCCGTCGACCCGCGTCATGTCGAGTCCTTCACCTCGGGCCCGAGCGATCCGATGACCCCGATCGTCACCGGCTGGTGGAACCTCGCGGACATCTCCGGCGAACCCATCTGGAACGAATCATCTCCCTCGGAGATCCCCCTGGTAGGCGACACCCGCGTCCTCGTCCTCGACCCTCCCTCCTACGACCGCTCCTGGTCCGCCGCGCGCCGCTTCCCCCTCATGCCCGCCTCCCTGGCCCTCACCGCCACCTACGACCCCGCCGACCTCACCGCCTGGTGGCCCATCCTCAAGGCGCCGGTGTGATTTCGGTACACATCTGCTTCTTTGTGGGGTGTAGTCCGCTGGTCTAGGCTGTGCGGCAGGTTCGCCGAAGGGAGCGCATGTGAACGAGAAGTCCTCGGCCACCGTCACCGCCGCTGACATCGCCAGGCTCACCGGCTTCGGAAGGGCCGCGGTCAGCAACTGGCGCCGCCGGTACGACGACTTCCCGCAGCCCGTCGGCGGCACGGCCAGCAGCCCGCAGTTCGCGCTGGCCGACGTCGAGGAATGGCTGGTCAGACAGGGTAAAACCGTCGAGGTCTCGGCCGAGGAACGGCTCTGGCAGCAGATCAGATCGACCTTCGACGACCTCAGCCTCGCGCAGGCCGTCGCGGACCTCGGCGAGCGGCTGCTCGGCTCCGGCGACGGGCCGTTCGCCGCCGAACTCGCCGGACTGGCACGCGAGAAGGGCGCGGCCGAGACGTTCGAGTTCCTGCTCGACCGGTTCGTCGAAGCGCACGCCCGGCGCGTCGCGACCACTCCGCGGGAGACCGCGCGGCTGATGGCCGAGCTCACCGAGGTCGCCGGCGCGTCCGTCCTCGACCCGTCGTGCGGCATCGGCACCCTGCTCACCACCGCGCTCGACCACGGCGCGGGCCCCGTCCACGGGCAGGACCGCGACCAGGCGTCCGCCCGGATGAGCCGCGCCCGGCTCGCGCTGCGCACCGACACCAGCCAGGTCCGCGAAGGCGACTCGCTCCGCGACGACGCGTTCCCCGACCTCGCCGCCGACGTCGTCCTCTGCGACCCTCCGTTCGCCGACCGCGGCTGGGGCTACGACGAACTGACCAGCGACCCCCGCTGGGCCTACGGCCTCCCGCCGAGAGGCGAACCCGAACTGGCCTGGGTGCAGCACGCCCTCGCCAGGACCAAACCGGGCGGCCGGGTCGCCGTCCTCATGCCCGCCGCCGCCGCCGACCGCAGGTCAGGCCGGCGCATCCGCTCCCAGCTCCTGCGCAGCGGCGCACTGCGCGCCGTCTTCGAACTGCCTGCCGGAACGGCGTCCGGCTCGCCCGCGGGACCGCACCTCTGGGTGCTGCGCCGCCCCGACGGCCGCGCCGCCCTGCCCAGCCGCCTGCTGCTCGCCGACCTGTCCCAGGACGACGCGTTCGGCGCCTCCGCCCTCGCTCTCTGGCGGGAATTCGCCGACCGTCCCGAACTGGAACGCGAGAACGGGCGCGGCATTCCCATCATCGACCTGCTCGACGACGTCGTGGACGTCACACCGTCACGGCACGTCGTCCACTCCGTGGCCAAGGGACTCGATTTCGGGACGGCCAGAAACGGTTTCCGGGAACTGCTCGCCGCCCTCGGCGAAGCCGTTTCCGCACTCGATTCCCTGGTGCACGAGGACCAGAAGTTCGGCATGACGACCGTCACGGAACTGCTGCAGAGCGGGGCGGTGAGCGTGCGGCAGTCACCGATCCGGCTGGAGACGGGCAAGGGCGCCGTCCCGGTGCTCACCGCGCAGGACGTGATCCTCGGCCGGGAGCCGTCCGAGCTGGTCGAGGACACCCCGGGGCTGGTCATGCTGGAGCGCGGGGACGTCGTCGTGCCGATGACGTCGCGCCAGCTCGAACCGCAGGTCATGACGCGCGGCGGAATGGCGGCGGGCCCGCACCTTCAGGTGTTCCGGCCGGAACCGAGCCGCTGCGATCCCTATTTCCTGGCGTGTTTTCTGCGGGCTTCCGGTGTCGCCAGATCCGGGGCGACGAACGTGTCGCGGGCCGACGGGCGGCGCGCGCCGATCCCGCGTCTTCCGATCGAAGCGCAGCGCCCTTATGGGGAGGCTTTCCGGCGGCTCCAGACCGTTTCGGATCTGCTGCGGACGGTCGGCGCGGCGGGCGAGACCTTCGTCGGGCTCGGTTATGAGGGATTGGCCGGGGGCGTTCTCCGGCCGGAATAGCGACGACCGCGCGTCCCGCCGATACGGGACGCGCGGCCAGATTCCGCTTACTTCAGGGTGACGGTGACGCCGCCGCTGAGAAAGCTGTCGTGGAGTTCCAGCCGGGACGGGGTGGCGCCGGCCGGGAGGTCGAACAGGACGATGCCCTTGACCGCGTTGCCCGGGTTGATCTCCTCGTAGAGGGACTTGGAATTGTCCAGGTAGATGGCGGCTTCGGTGTCGGCTGAGTACTCGCGCTTCGCGGTGTCGAACAGCTTCTGCTCGTCGCCCGAGAAGCTCTGCGCCTTCGTGCCGATGTTCTTGACGGTGACGTAGACGAGGACGAACGAGCCCTGGGCCTTCTTGTTCAGGTACTGGTTGCCGACCTTCTTCACGCCCGTCTTCACCTTGGTGACGGTGAACGCGAACTTTCCGTCGCGCGCTTCCTGGCCGATGCCCGCGGCCGTCGCCTTCTTCTTGGCCCCTGCCCCGGTGTCGTCGCCCCCGCCGCCGCCCAGGCTCGCGACCGCGATGACGATCAGCACGAGCACGACAGCGGTGGCGATCACTGCTGTGAGCAGGCATCCCTTGCCCTTGCTCTGCTTCGGCTGCGGCATGGGCGGGTGCGGAGCGTACTGACCGTGCATGAGGGGCCTCGGTTTCTGTGTACTCATCTGGTGGCGGTTCACATTGCAGCACGCCATCTACAGGAGAGTCAAGCGTGAAGTCTGTACACAGAACAATTGAGGTTGTCATTGTGCGTCGTGCTGGTGCCGGGTGCGGTGCTCGCCGGTTTTCCACAGGCGCGAAAACGCGATGGTGCGGGGACGCGTAGCGTCGGTCGCGGGTCTTCCCGAAGGGGCGGCCGTCAGGCGGTGCGGTGCTCGGTCCAGGAGGTGAGGAAGGAGTCGACCAGGTCGCAGGCGCGGGCGTCCGCGTCGTATTCGAGGGTGGGGCGTCGGCGGCCGATCGAGGCGAGCGAGTCGGCGGCCTCGTTGAGCAGATGGCCGGAGTGGCCCTTGACGTGCTGGAAGGTGTGGTGCGGATGCTGTGCGAGAAGACGGGCGAGGGACAGCAGGTCGGCGGGATCGTCGCGGTAGCCGGCCGGCAGCGCGAGGGTCTGGCCTTGCTGCCACCGCCACAGGTACCGGAGCGCCGGAATCGAGTCGACGAGGATCGTCATCGGCACCGCCGGATCGACCGTCGCCAGCAGCAGCCGCACGGCCCCCAGTTCGCTGACGAGAATCTTGCTGGGCCCGACGGGATCCTGGGGCCCCGCCTGCCAGGACCCCACGCCCCAGAAGCCGTCCGTGGTCAGGAACCCCATGCCGCCGTGCCCGTCCTTCCAGCTCGCGTCGGTCGCGGCCACCAACGGCCTGATCCCCGCCCACCGCGAGATCTGGCCCCGCGACACCTCCCCGCCGAGCTGTCCTCGTCCCCGCTCCCGGCGCCGGGTGCGGGTCCCCGCCACCCGGACGGCGGCGGTGTACCTCCGCCGTCCGTTCCCGCCGCTCTCCCGGTTTCCGGGCGGCCGCTCCTGCTCGTCCGCGCCGGGCTGCTCCGGTGCGCGCGTGAACGGGCGCGGGTGGGTGAGGGGCTGCTCGGAGGCGGTCACGGGCGGGGATTTGAGGATCGGGTGGGTGTGGGCCGGAGCGGACAGGAGGGTGCGTTCGGCGAGACGCAGCAGGGTGGTCAGGGCGGGAACGTCGGTGGCCCTGGCGGAGGCGAGGAGGAGCCGGGTGAGGGCGCCCACTTCCTGGCAGCCGGTGCAGAGATGGGAGAGCAGGGCGTACCGCTGGAGGCGGGCCACGCGAGTGGCCAGCGGAGCGGGCACGACGGCCAGGCCGAGCCGGAACTCGGTCGCGGTCATCGAGTGCGTCATGGGTGAGCACCTCCCTGCCGGGCGTGTGAGGTGTCTGACGTCCGATGGTCCGCAGGAGTTCCCGACCGCTTCACCATTGTCATCAACGGTCAGATACCGGCACTATTGCGCGCATGTTCACGGAAGTGTCGATCAGCAGGCTGACCAGGGGAAGAGCGGGCCGCTCCACCCCCGAAGACATCCAGACGTTTCTCTACCGTTGGTGGATTGTCGCGTTCGCCCTAAAAATGGTGGGGTCGTCCTGGGATGTCGCCTGGCACTTCAAGTGGCTCCGCGACGACCTGGCGATCCCGCATCTCCTCAACACGGCGGGCAGCGTCCTCGCGATGGTTCTCATCGGCCTGCACTGGTTCACCGGTTTCGGTGTCGACAAGGCGGCGAAGCGGCTGCTGGAAATCGGTATCGCGATCTTCATGGTGGCGATCCCGATCGACATCATCAACCACCGGGTCAACGGTCTCGACATCACTTCGTGGAGCCCGTCGCACGCGCTGCTGTACATCGGCACCGCGCTGATGCTCGCGGGCTGCTGCCGCACGGCCAAGGGCCACCCCTGGGTGCAGGGCGTGTTCTTCGC
Source organism: Actinocorallia lasiicapitis (assembly GCF_054778695.1). Taxonomy (NCBI): domain Bacteria; kingdom Bacillati; phylum Actinomycetota; class Actinomycetes; order Streptosporangiales; family Thermomonosporaceae; genus Actinocorallia; species Actinocorallia lasiicapitis. The sequence goes on along the minus strand of NZ_BAAGZI010000025.1, from coordinate 17,428 downwards.
GTTCTTCCTGGAGAACTGGCATTTCCCGGCACAGCACCAGGAGTACGGCGTCTACGAGCTGAAGTCCTGGGACGCGGGCCGCCCGTACGCCGAACCGAGCCTGCTCGAGTTCGCCGCGAAGCAGCTCGGGCGTCCCGTCGACCGCGACATGGTCGAGAAGTTCTCGCTGCCGGTCTCGGACTGGGTCTACCCGCTCTGGGTGCTGGGCGGCTCGGTACTGGTGCTGGTCGTCGCGCGCCGGCTGATCGGACGCCCCTGGGCGGCTACCGCGATCGCGGCCGGCTACCTGGCGTACCGCACCGTGATGTGGGTGCTGCTCGACCTCACCGGCTTCCCACTGTCGGCCGTCCCGGTGTTCCTGCTGGCGTCCGCCCTCGCGGTCGATCTGGCGTTCCGGTATCTGCCGGCGTCGCCCGTCGCGGGAGCGCTGCTGGTGACGGCCATCGGCTACGCCGCCCTGCTCGCGCAGACGACGTTCGCCGAGGCGCCGCCGTTCGCCTACGGGTCGTTCCCGGTGGCGGGGCTGCTGCTGTCGGTCTGCTGGTACGCGGCGGGACGTCCGCTGCCCGCCCTGCCGTCTCAGCTCCGCTTCCCACGCTGATCGGTTAGGTTCGGGCGGGTGACGGAGATCGCGGGGCGCTACCGGCTGGACGAGCCGATCGGCCGGGGCGGGATGGGCGAGGTGTGGGCGGCCACCGACCAGCGGCTGCGCCGACGGGTCGCCGTCAAGCTGATCAGCGGCCGTGAAGCGCCGGACGAGCAGCTCAGCAAGCGTTTCGTCCGGGAATGCATGATCACGGCACGGCTCGACCACCCGGGTGTCCCGGTCGTCTACGACAGCGGAGTGGACGGCGAGCGCCTGTTCCTCGTCATGCAGCTCGTCCAGGGGGTGAACCTCGACTATCTGGACGAGCCGCTGCCGATCGGCTGGGCGGCGGCGATCGGCGCCCAGATCGCGGCCGTGCTCGGCGCCGCCCATCGCCAGTCGATCGTCCATCGCGATCTCAAGCCGTCCAATCTGATGATCACGCCGGACGGCGCGGTCAAGGTCCTCGATTTCGGGTTGGCGAAGGCGCTCCAGTCTCCGGACGATTCGCGTATCACCTTCACCGGGCAGCAGCTCGGCACCTGGCTGTTCATGGCGCCCGAGCAGTTCACCGGCGGACCGGTCGGCCCCTGGACTGACCTCTACGCGCTCGGCTGCGTGCTGCACTATCTGCTCGCGGGCGAGGCGGTCTTCGGCGGCGACTCCGATCTGTCGATGCACCGCCATCTCACCGAACGGCCGGCGTCGCTGCGTTCGATCCGGCGCGACGTCCCAGAAGAGCTGGCGGAGCTGGTGCTGTCTCTGCTCGCCAAGGAGCCGGGGGAGCGTCCCACCGAGGTGTACGACGTTCTGCTCGCCCACGCGTCGGACTTGCGAGCGTTGCCGGGCATGGTGGGGATCGAGGAGAGCGCCCTGCGCCGCTACGCCGCGGTCCTGGCCAAGATCGGCGGCCGCGCCGGCACTCTGGAGGAGGCCGACGAGCTGTTCGACGCCGGACGTTACGCCGAGGCCGCGCTCGCCTACCGGGCCGTCGGCACCCTGACCGCCCGGCTCCGCGAGGCCAACTGCCACGAGGTCGCAGGTGACCGTCCCGCCGCCCTCACGTGCCTTCAGGGCCTGGTCGGCGAGGCGCTGCGCGAGTACGGACCGGATGACAGCCGCACCCTCGAACTCCGCCGAAGGATCGGATTCCTGCTCGCCGCTACCGGTCAGTCCGCGGAGGCCGTCGCGCTGCTCCGCAGGCTCGTCGCCGACTTCGAGCGGGTCCACGGCCCCGACAGCGCCCTGGTCACCGGGCTCCGCGCCGATACCGCCAAAATCACCAGAAGGACCACCTGAATGACCCCGAGAACCGCTCTGCTCCTGGCCGTCGCCGCGGCGACCGTGCTGCCCGCGCTCCCCGCTGCGGCGGGTCAGGCGGCGCGCGCCACGTGCACGACGGGGACCTGGAAGATGTCGGGATACCAGCAGAAGAGCACTTCGGCCGTCTACGGGACTTCACTGCTCACCAAGGGCGGTGGCGGCACCCGGTTGAAGATCTCCAGCGCGGGTCTGGCCTGGGACTTCGGCCGAGCGGCGAAGGTCGTGACCAGCGGGCGGAACAACGGTGTGGCGATCGCGGAGTCGGCGCTCTACCGGAAGGCGCTGCGGCACAAGGTCGTCGCGAAGGGCGGGAAGTTCACCACGAAGCTGGGGAGCGTTCAGGGCGCCGCGCTGGTGAAGACGGTGACGACGCGCCCGGAGCCGTCCAAGCGGTTGGAGAAGGTGGCCGGGCTGGTGCGGGCAGGGAACGTCACGGTCGTCCCGACCGGCCGGGTGGCGTACGCGTGCTCCGCCCATGCGTTGCACTTCCGCCGGACCACCAAGCTCGACGGCAGCGGTGGCCGGGAAGTCACCGACTGGCGTTTCACGCGCTAGCGGAGCGCGTAGAGCACGACCAGTGCCAGTGTGCCGAACATGAGCAAGGTCGACAGTGCCGCCAGGAGCTGCTTCATCAGCTCCATGACCGCGACGACGATGCGGTGGATCGCTCGGACCAGCATCACGACCATGGCGGCCGCCGTCAGGACGGGGGTGAGCGGTGTCTGAAGCGAAGGCGCGTTGGCGGCGGATTCTGCGAGGACGGAGATCAGGGACATGGTGGCCTCCTTGAGGGATGCCTTCATCTCACGTCCCCGAAGGGGAGAAATCCCCTTCCGGCAAGCGCTCCCGGAGGTTCCCGGGAGCACATTCCACGCTAACTGTGACGCGCTGACCTGTGCATCGCCCGCCCGCGACGCTCAAAAGAGTGCCGCCCGACACAGGTCGTCCGCAGCGGCGTCAGAGCCAGTTGATCCGGTTCAACGGCCAGATGATCACTCGGGCCTCGCCGACGACCGACGAGATCGGGACCAGGCCGTTGTCGCGCGAGTCGGACGACTCGCTGCGGTGGTCACCCATCACCCAGATCATCCCGTCCGGGACGGTGATCGGACCGAACGAGCGGTGATCGTCCTGGTAGAGGTAGGTCTCGTTGAGAGGCTGACCGTTGACGATCACCCGGTTCTGGGCGTCGCAGCACTGCACGACATCGCCCGGCGTGCCGATCACACGCTTGATGAGGTCCTCGCGCGGCCAGTTCCCGGTGCCGTGGAACACGACGACGTCGCCCCGGCTCGGGTCGGTGAACCGGTAGGTCACCTTCTCCACCAGGACCCGGTCGTTGGTGCAGGTCGGACAGCCGTGGAGAGTCTTCTCCATCGAGCCCGACGGGATGTAGAAGGACTGCACGAGGAACGCGCGGATCAACAGGGAGAGCACGATCGCCGTCACGATGAGGAACGGCAGCTCTTTGAAGAACGACTTCTTCTTGGGCGGGGCAGAGGTCACTCTCGACAGCCTAGATCGTGCGACGGTAACAGTCGCGTAAAGGGTCAGTTCAGATCGGCCGCATCCGCGGCCCGGCGGCCTTCGTGCCAGCCGTCGAGGTCCTGAATCGCCCGGCTGCGCACGGTTTTGAGCTGCGGGAACAGGTTATCCACAGCCTGTTCAACGGCCTGATTTCTTTCGGCGAGGATGGGGAGCAGGTCGTCGGTGACGACGTCCTGGGCCGTCCGGGTGAGGCGTTCGCCGATCCGGTGCGCGAAGGAGGTGAGGAATGCCTGGCGGAACCGCTTCTTCGAGCCGTTCTTCGGCATCGCCGTGTCCGCCTGGAGCAGCAGCGACGTGTAGAGCAGCTCGACGGCGTCCAAGTCGGCGGGGAAGCCGAGCACCGTGGAGAAACCGAGCTCCGCCTGCCAGACGGCGCGGCAGCGGTTGGCCTCGGCCACCACGTGCAGCAGGGTCGCCTTGGCCTCCTCGTAGGGGTTGTCGACGGGGAGCCGCATCCCGGTGGGGGATCCGCCCTCCTCGACCGAGGCGATGCTGTAGCGCGCCATGATCTCCTGAGCCCGTGCGACCAGCGCTTCGGCCTCGGCGGGGAACTCCGTCGATTCGGCCTTGGCGAGCAGCGCGCGCACACGTCCCAGCGCGGGATGGTCCGCCCGCTCCGCACGCTGTAGCCGGGCGATCCTGGGCAGCTTCCGCAGCGCGCCGACCGTCTCCAGCAGCATGTCCACGCCCTCGAAGCGTTCAATCCCTTCGGTGCGGGCCCAGCGCTCGAACGCGCCGTCGCCGCCGGTCTCCGTGAGGAGCGCGGCGTGGTGCGGGGTGTGGAAGCGCAGGAGGTGGCGGCGGAGGTCGTCGGGCTGCCAGCCGCGGGACTCGGCGGCGGTGCGGGCGTCGGTGAGGGTCGACCAGAGGGCGGGGTAGGCCGCGGGGTCGGCGCCGAGGACGGCGAGGGCGCCGTCACGCCGTCGGAGATCGTCGGTCGTGAGCGCCTCGATTATCAGATGGTGAGGGTCGGTCACCAGACCATCGTCTCATTGGGCTTTTGCGCGCGACCGGTTTGCCCTAGTCTGCCGCGAAGGTCCGGAGATGGTGTGAGGGAGACAACATCGTGCGCAAGATTGCAGTGGTCGGTGCTGTGCTGCTGGGTACGGCTGGAACGGTGGCGCTGAGCGCCCCCAGCGCGTCGGCCGCGAGCAAGTGCTGGGTGGGTTCGTGGAAGGTCACGAGCGCCTCCGCCGACATCAAGTCGCCCGATCTGAACTTCAAGTTCAAGGGCGGCAAGGACATCAAGGTCAAGATTGATAAGAAGGGCAAGGCCTTTTACGACTTCAACGGATCCAAGCCGCTCAAGGGCTCCGGCACGGTCAAGGGCCTGCCCACCTCGGCGGAGCTCTCGCTGACCAAGAAGCTGACCATCGCGAACAAGGTCACCGGCTCGGCCAAGGGCAAGATCACCAGCAGTGTGAAGACGGTCAAGGGCGACGCGAAGCTCACCGTCAAGCCGCTGGTCGGCCCCGCTCAGAGCGCCAGCGTGGTCGCGGCCGTCAAGAAGGGCAACGACTACGGGGTGCTGCCGCGCAAGGCGACCTTCACCTGCAAGGGCAAGACCCTCACGGTGAAGCAGAAGGTCAAGCAGAAGGATCTGACGTCGACCACCGCGTGGACGTTCAAGCGCTCCTGACGCGTCCGCCCCGGACGCACCGTGAGGGTGCGGCCGGGGCGTCGGTCGTTCGAGCGGGAGGTCGGTCGGGGCCCCGGCTCGCGCGATCACGCGAGTGTGGTGAGCCGGGCCTTGGGCGGGTGGGTCAGGCTTCGTCGTCTTCCAGTTCGAGGACGCCGTCGGATTCGCTGATCTCGAGGATGGCCTCGACGGGCTCGACCTCGGAGATCCGGTCGACCAGGTTCAGGACGTCATCGGGGCTGATCATCCAGCGCAGCGCCGACGCCCCTGAGGGGTCGGAATTGATCTGGTCGAGCTGCTCCTGGCGTTCCTGCGCGTCCAGGTCACGGACGCGCAGGTCCTCCAGTGCGGCGGCCTGGAGGGCGTTGACGTCGGGCACCTCGACGATCAGATCGACCGTGACCCGCAGGTAGTGCTCGGCGTAGTCTTCAGAATCACTCACAGTGATGACCCTACTCCGAGCCGCCCGACCCGTTCCGCGCGGCCCAGCTCGCCCACGGGATCTGCCAGAACCCCCAGCCGTTCCGCCAGTCCAGTTTCCGAGCCGTCCCCTTGATGACGATGACGTCACCGCGCAGCGCGCGCCGGTAGAACCACGCGGCGTCGGACGGCGAGACGTTGACGCATCCGTGGCTGACGTTCCGCCGGCCCTGCTCGGCGACCGACCAGGGGGCGGAGTGCACGTACTCGCCGCTCGCGGAGATCCGCACGGCGTGCGCCACCTTCAGGTCGTAGTAGCCCGGATCGCCGGGCCGTTTCCCCGGTGAGACCATCCGTTCCGGGTCGCTCCTGGCCATCGCGAGGTGCACCCCGCTGGTCGTGGTCGTCTCCGGCGTGGTGCCGGAGCCCGCGCTGATCGGGATCTTCCGTACGGTCTTGCCGTTCCGCCGGACGGTCATCCGGTGCCGCCGCACGTCGATCGTGCTGACCAGCGAACGGTCGACGGTGAACGTGCTCGTCCGGTTCGCCGTCCCGTAGGTGCCCGGGCCGGACCGCACCCAGGCCAGACCGGCCCGCAGCGTCACCTTCTGCTGGGGAGCCCAGTACTTCTGCGGCCGGTAGACGACCTGGTCGACCGCGATCCAGCGCCAGGCGCCCGGCTGCCGGGACTCGATCCGCAGCGCGCGTGCGACCGTCGGACGGTCTTCGACCGGCTGGTCGAAAGTCACGATGATCGGCATTCCCACGCCGACCTTCTCGCCGTTCGCGGGCACGATACTTGCGATCTTGAGCTGTCGTTTCACCTCCAGCGTGCGGAACCGTGAGGTGACGGTGGCCCAGCCGAGGCCCCCGGCGCGGGCCGTCACCACATAGGTCCTTCCCGGCCTCAGCGTTCCCGACCGCCACATTCTCCTGTCCGCGGAGAAAGTGCCGCTGACTCCGTCGACCCGTACCTCCTCCAGCAGACCGCGGCTGGCCCGCACCACGATCGGCTGGTCAGGCCGTACCCCTGAGGCCCCCTGGCCTGGAGAGATCGAGATCACCGGGCCGACCGGCAGCGCCTGAGCCGCACCGCCGCCCAAGCCGACCGTCCCCGCCGTCACCATCACAAGAAGTCCGCGCACGGCGCACCACCCTGCTGGCCCGCGCGCCTTCGCGTCCGCCGACCCACCTGTTCATGCCCGCCTCTTCACCGACCCCTGACCCGCGGCCACCGCGGTGGATCAGGTGGGAGCGGGCAGGGAAGCGTGGTCCAGGGCGGCCTGGTCGGCGGCGGCACGGCCTTCGAGCCAGCCCTCATGATTGGTGGGGGAGCCGCCGCGATAGCGCCTGAGCTGCGGGAAGAGCGCGGCGACCGAGCGGTCGACGGCCGCGTTCCGGGTGGCGAGGACCGGCCGCAGATCAGCGCTGGACTCGGCGACGGCCTGCTCGGTGGCCTGCCGGAGCCGCTCACCGATCCGCTGCGCGTACGCCGCGAGAAAGGAGTGCCGGAACGAACGGGTGCGCGACCGGCCGTAGCCGTCCTGCCGGGAGCCGGACCGCAGCATCGCCGCCGTCGCCTGCACCACCAGCGAAGTGAACAGCAGCTCGACGGCCAGCAGATCGCCGGGGAACCCCAGCACGGTGGCCTGGCCCCGTTCGCGATGCCACACCGAACGGCAGCGGTTGGCCTCCGCGACCACATGGAGCAGCATCGCCTTCGGCCCGGCATAGGGCTGCTCGACCAGCACGGACCTGTCGCCCGGATGGCCCGTGCCGACCGTCAGCAGGGCCTCGTCCAGGTTGTACCGGGCGATGAGCTGCTGGGCGCGCGCCGTCAGCGCCTCGGCCTCCTCGGGGAATTCGGTCGATTCGGCCTTGTGCAGCAGCGCTCGCACCTTGTCGAGCATCCTCTGATCCACGCGTTCACCTCGCGGACCACCCTCGCACGTCCCGCCGACAGTTCCGTCCCCGGATCAGACGGTGACGCGTCCGCCGCTGACGTCCAGGGTGACCCCGGTGATCCAGGCGGAGGCGTCGGAGGCGAGGAAGAGGGTCGCGTCCGCGACGTCGGCGGTCTCGCCGAGACGCGGAATCGGGTGCAGGGACGCGACCTTCTCCTGCACTTCAGGCGGCATATGGAGCTCGGTGCGCTCGGTTCGGATCGCCCCGGGAGCGATGCAGTTGACCCGCACCCCGTGGCGCCCGACCTCGTTGGCGACATGCCTGGTCAGCAGGATCACGCCCGCCTTCGCCGCCGAGTAGGCGACAGGAGCGCCCCAGCCGGCGCCGGGCGGGTTGGACGGCGCCCGTCCCGCGCTCGAGGCCATCGTGACCAGTGCGCCAGAACCTCGTTCCTGCAGGCCAGGGAGGAATACCTTGATGGTGAGGAAGGTGGCGGTGAGGTTGCCATCCACGACGGAGTGCCACTCCTGTTCGGTCATCGCGGCGGTCGGGCCTGGCCGGGCGATCCCGCCGCCCGCGAATGCCGCGACCGTGTGGACGGGGCCGAAGCGCTCTTCGACGGCCGTCCGGACGGCTTCGAGGTCGGGCAGCGAGGTGACATCGGCGATCACGCCGATGGCGCGGCCGCCGCCCAGCGCGTTGATCTCCGCGACGGTCGTGTCGAGGGCGGTCTTGTCGCGTCCGACGGCGCATACGTTCGCGCCCTGCGCCGCGAAGGCGCGGGCCGTCGCGGCGCCGATGCCGCGCGATCCGCCGGTGACGACCACGGTCCTGCCTGCGAGTTCGGGATACATCTGGGTTCCGCCTTCCACCTGAGTGGGTACTCACTCATAATGAGTGGGTGCTCAATCAGATGTCAAGCTACGGGTGAGTGCTCACTCATCCCTTAGGCTCTGACCCCGAAGAGGAGGCGAGATGCGGGAACGGATCCTGGCCGCGGCCATCGAGGTGATCAAGGAACGCGGTGTCGTGGGTGCGACCACCAAGGAGATCGCGCGTCGCGCGGGTGTCTCCGAGGGCAGTCTTTACAACTACTTCGACAACAAGACCGCACTGTTCGGTGCGGCTCTGGCCGAGGTCGCCGGCGGTATCCGCGACGCGATGTTCGTCCTGCTCGCGTCCGTCGGCGAGAACACCCTCGAGGACAACCTCGCCGCCCTCGCCGAGGCCGCCGTCCGCTTCTACGGCGAACTCCTGCCGATGACCGGGCCCGCCCTCGGCGATCCCAAGATCCTCGCGTGGCTCCGTGCGGGCGGTCCGGCCGAGGCGGGCTCTGAAGCGGCCAAGCTCGGCGGTCCCGTCGCGGGCCACCGGGCCCTGATCGGCTACCTGGAGGCGGAGCGCGAACAGGGTCGCTTCACGGGCGATCCGGCGTACTTCGCGGCGGCCCTGCTGGGCGCCTGCCAGCAGCACGCCTTCCTCGCCAAGCTCGTCGACCCCGCGGTCATCGCCGAGGGCGCGGGGCTTCCCGCCGAACCGGGCGAATTCGCCCGCGGTCTGGTGCGCTCACTACTCGTCCGACCTGCCTGACCTGGGCGTTGTGGATAACTCGACGGACTAGTCCTTCAGATGGTGCACCCTTGACTCGTGCAAGTCATCGGAGGTCTGGATCTGGACTCACTCGCCGTCGGCGAGCGGTTCCGGCTGTTCAACTTCACCCGCCGCGACGACCATCTCGCCTACCTGTGGGTTCTCCGCGCGATGGACAGGCTCCGCTCCGTCCACCAGGTCAGGGTGCACGCAGGGCAGGTCGGCGCGGCGCTGACCGAGCTGACGGTCGCCCACGGCGCGCTCGCCGAGAGCGGCCCCTGGGAGCGGCTGGACGAGAAGAGCCTGCGCGACCGGCTCGACGCGCTCGCCGAGGACGGCGTCATCCACCGGCTGGAGGACGCCTCGCGCGCCGGCAGCCTCGCCCGCTACCGCAACCGCCAGTCCGTCTACCAGTTCAGTGAGCTGGGCTTCCGCGCCTACATGGCCGTCGAACAGGTCCTCGCCGCGCGGGTGCGTGACGCGAACCTGTCCAAGCTCGTCTTCTCCGAGGTCCTCGAAGATCTGAAGGCGCTGGCCGAGGCCAACCGGTTCGCCGACGGCCCGCAGGTCTACCGCAGGCTGAGCAGGCTCGACGCGGCCATGGAGGACATGACGCGCCGCTCGGCCCAGTTCCATGTGACGCTCGGCGAGATCATCCGCACCACCGACGCCTCACCCGAGGCGTTCCTCACCTACAAGAACGCCCTGCTCGCCCATATGACCGACTTCATGGCCGAGCTCGACGCCCATCTGCCGCGCCTCGACCGGGCCGTCCGCGAAGTGGAGGACACCGGGCGGTACACCCTGCTGTCCCGCGCCGCCGATCACGACGAACGCCCGTTCCTGAGCACGGCGGAGAAGATGGAGGACTGGCAGCGGCGCTGGACGGCGCTGCGCGAATGGTTCTGCGCCCGCGACTCGCGCGCCGCCGACCTGCGTGAATCGACCAGGACGGCCGTGTCCGCGGTCATCGCCCTGCTCCGGCAGATCACCGAGGCTCAGCGCGGCGGCGTCAACCGGGCCACTCAGCTCCGGCATCTCGCCGAATGGGTCTTCAACGCGCCCGACGAGCAGGCCGCGCACGCGCTGATGTCGGCGGCGTTCAACCTGCGGTCGGCCCGGCACATGGGCGGCGCGCACGACGACGACGAGCAGATCTCGGCGAACGCCACCTGGTGGGAGGCGCCGGGCATCGAGCTGTCGATCAGCCTTTTCCGGACGGGCAAGGCGCCCGTCGCGGGCCTGCCGCAGCCCGTCAAGGTGAACCGGGGGATCCGCGGCGAGCTGCGCCGTACGCAGGTCGAGCAGCGCGCGGTCGACAAGGAGGCCGCCGCGCACCTCGCCGAGGAGGGGGCGCACGACAGGGTCCTCGACGACGCCGAGACCAAGGTCCTGCTGCGGCTGATGACCAGGGCGATGGAGGCCAGGACCGTCGTCGCCGGGCAGCTGGAAGGCGGTTCCGGGCGTGACGACGCCACCGTGCTGCGGCTCGTCCCCGCCGAAGCGGGCGCGACGGTCCGCACCCCGCACGGCACCCTCCATCTGCCCGGATTCCGGTTGGAGGTGTCATGAACGGGCCGCACCGGGCGTCGGGCCGACGGGAAATGTCGGAGGCCGCCGCTACCGTTCGTGACATGGAGGCGACCGAACTGGGCGCGTACCAGAACGCCGTGCGGCTGGTGCTCACCCGCGATCTGATCACGGCGTCCCGGCCCAGGCCGGGCGTGCTGGAGCAGGTGCTGCCGCACGCCGACCGGCTCGTCCAGGACTTCCGCGACCTGTTCGGATACCAGCTCATCGCGACGACCCATCTCGTCCGGCTCGTCCGGCGGCTCGACGGGTTCGACGCCACGCAAGGGCAGTTGTTCAGCCGGAACCGGCGGCCGTTCGACCGGCGTCGGCTGGCCTATCTCTGCCTGCTGCTGGGCTCGTTCCAGCGGGCGCGGGTCGAGGTCAGCCTCGCCGACCTGGTCGCGAATCTGACGCCCAGCGCCAACTCGATCGCCGGGCTGGGATTCGAGCCGACTTTCGGCGCGCACAAGGCGGCGTTCGTCGACGCCGTCGACTGGCTGGTCGACCATGGGGCGCTGCGGCTGTCGGACGGGTCGCTCGAATCGTGGGCGCGCGACGAGCGGACCGGCGACGCCCTCTACGACGTCGACCACGAGATCTGCACCGTTCTGTTCAAGCCGGCGCGGCCCGTCCAGCATCTGACCAGCGCGTCCGGGCTGCTCCACCACGGGGTGCCCGATCCGCGGCGCGAGGCGCGGCGGCTGCTGGTCGAGCGGCCCGTCGTCTACTACGCCGAGGTGGCGGCCGAGCTCGTCGAGGTGCTGCCGCAGGTCGCCGACGAACTGTCCCGGTTCACCGGGCTGCCGATCGAGCGCCGCGCTGAAGGGATCATGCTGGCGGATCCTTCGGGGCGGTTCACCGACCGTCCGTTCCCCGGCCAGGGCGGCGCGGTCAACCGGGCCGCCGGGCTGCTGCTCGCCAAGATCGCCGACCTGGTCGAGGAGGGCGAGCTGGGGCGGCTGGCCGTCCAGGAGGATGACGATCTGCTCGCCAGGATCGACTCCGCGCTGCCCGCCGAAGGCGTCGTCGCGGGGCTGGCCTGGGCTCCCGCCGAAGACGAATCCCTCCCTCGCCCGGCCCAGGAGCGCTGGTTCGCCGAACAGACCAGGCTGGAGAAGATCATGGACGAGCTGTACGCCGATCTGGGCGCCGCCTCGTTCACCAGCGCCTGGCAGTCCGACCAGGCCGGGCTGCTCGCCGCGGCCGTCGCCTTCCTCGCCGACCTGCGGCTGCTGCGTCCCGTGCCCGGCGGCGCGCTCGTGCTGCCCGCCGCCTTCCGCTACCGCAACATCACCCTCGCGCTGCCCGACAAGGCCCAGCTGACCCTGGAGGAGACCCCCGCATGACAGAGATCGCCGCCAACCCGGTGCCGTCCCAGGGGCGCGGCTCGGAGGAGTCCGGGCGGTTCAAGCCCGCCCGGGCCGGCGTGATCAACCTGTGGGACTACGTCGACGAGGAGTTCGCGTTCGCCGACGGCCGGCTCGTGCTGCGCGGGCACAACGGCTCGGGCAAGACCAAGGCGCTGGAAGTGCTGTTCCCGTTCATCCTCGACGGCGTGGCCGACGCGCGGCGGCTCGATCCGTTCTCCGGCGACAACCGGACGATGAAGTCGAACCTGCTCTACCGGGGGCAGGAATCCGAACACGGCTACGTGTGGATGGAGTTCGCGCGGCCCGGCGCGACGATCACCCTGGTGATCGGGTTGCGGGCGCACAAGCACCGCGACGGCGTCATCACCTCGTTCTTCGTGACCGGGAAGCGGCTCGGGATCGACTTCGGGCTTCTGCACGTCGACGGGCGTCCGCTCACCGAGCGTCAGCTCCGCGAAACCCTCGAACCGGACGCACACGCCAAGACCGCCACCGAATACCGCGAACTCATCGACAACCGGCTGTTCGGGCTCGGCCGTGAACGGTACGACCAGCTCCTCGATCTGCTGCTGGCGCTGCGACGTCCCCTGCTCGCCAAAGACCTCGACCCTGCGAAGGTGTCGGCGACCCTCACCGCCGGTCTGAGCCCCGTCGACGAGGAGCTGGTCGAGCAGGCCGCGCGGGACTTCGAGAACCTGGCGGCCGTCCAGCATCTCCATGACGATCTGACGTCGGCGCACACGGCCGTCCGGGCGTTCCTGCACCACTACACCCACTATCTGCGGGTGCACGCGCGGTTCCAGCTCGACCGGATCGTCGCCCGGCGCGAACAGGCCGTCCAGCATGGTGCCGGGATCCTCGCCGCCACCACGGAGGCGGCCCGCGCCCGCGCCGCCAAGTCCGCAGCAGAGCAGGCCCGCGCCGCGTCCGACGAAACCCTCGGCCGTCTCCGCTCCCGCCTGTCCACCCTCAAGGACGCCGACGCCTACAAGGCCCAGGGCGATCTCGACCGCCTCCGCCGCCAGGTCGCCGACGACGAGACCCAACTGGCCCGGGACACCGAGCGCCTGGCCCGCTCCCGCCACCACGCCACCGATCTCCGCACCGAGACCGAAGCCGCCTCCGCCCGCCTGACCCACCGCCGCACCACCATCGCCGACCACCGCACCGCCCTCACCCGGGCCGCCCACACCGCCTCCCTTCCCACCGACCCCCTCCCGTCCTCGTCCGACGAGCCCGCCGACGGCACGGGGAGCCCGTCTTCGCGGGAAGGGGTCGCGGGCGTGCTCATGGACGGTGTGCCGGGGGCCGCCGGTGAGGTTTCGGGCGGTGCGCGGCCGGACGGTGGGCGTGCTGACGCGGGGACTAGGGCGGGAATCGTGGCGGAGCTGGCGTCGGTGCGGGCTCGGGCCGTGGCGCGACGCGATGACGTCGCCGCCGTCCAGGAGGCGCTCGGAGTTCGGGCGGCGCGCCAGGAGGATCGGGCACGGGCCGAACAGACGCAGGAGAAGGCCGCCGGTGAGCTGGCGGCGCGTGAAGCGGAGCTCGCCGCAGCGGAAGGCGCGCTGGAAACCGCGCGACGGACGGTGCGAGCAGAGCTGGGCGGCTGGGCCGAACGGTGGCAGCTCACCGAGGCTGAACCGCTGTTCGACGCGTTGACGACCCTCGGCCAACCGGGCGCGCTCACCCTCGGCGAGATCTTCGCCGACCTGTCCGACACCCGCCGCACCGCGCTCATCGAACAGTCCGCCGCGATCAAGCACCGGATCGACGAGATCAGCGCAGAGCTCTCCGCACTCGACGCGGAGCGCACCGAGATCGCCGCCGAACGCGACGACGCCCCCGCCCCCTCACCGCTGCGCCCCGCCGACCGCAAGGACCGTCCCGGCGCACCTTTCTGGCAGCTCGTCCGCTTCGCCGACGACCTCCCCTCCACCGCCGCCGCCTCCCTGGAAGGCGCCCTCCACGCCGCCGGCATCCTCACCGCCTGGCTCCACCCAGACCCCACCACCACCCGAACCGCCCACAGCACCGCCACACCCGACGCCTACCTCCTCCCCACCCCCGACGCCCTCCCTTCGCCCGACGCCACACCCACGAAGAGCAGTTCGACGGCACGGGAAGAGGCCAACGCCTCCGCCCCGGGCGCGATGGCGGAGCGAGGCGCCGATGGCCACCCCTTGGCTGCGGGCCCGGCTCTCGCCGCGCCCTCCCTCTTGCCCGAGGGCTCATCCAAGGAGGGCGAGCCAGTGCCTGGCGAAGCCGATGCCCTCGCCGTGAGCGCGATGGTGGAGGGCCGGGTTCTAGCTGCGCACTCACTCCCGTCCGAGAGGACACCCGCGGAGGGCGGTTCCGGCGGCGATCCGTTGGCGGCGGGGCGGGCCTTCGGTGTGATGCCTGCCTTGCCTGAGCGGGGACGGACGTTGGCGGAGGTGTTGGTTCCGGAGGAACAGGATGTGGTGCCCGCGGCGGTGATCGAAGGGGTGTTGAGGTCGATTCCGCTGGTCGACGGGGAGGACGCGTCGGCTTGGGGGGTCAGTCTGCGTGGGCAGTACTCCTATGGGGTGCATGTCGGGGCGTTGGTGAAGGAACGGCCGGAGTACATCGGGGCGACGTTCCGGGCGCAGCGGCGGAAGGCGCGGATCAGCGAGTGCGATGCGGGCGTGGCGCGGCTCGCGAAGGAGAGGGAAGAGCTGGCCGTCGAGGCCGAGAGGCTGCGGGTCGCGCTCGACGATCTTGGGGCGGCGCGTCGGGAGTTGCCTGACGCGCAGTCGGTGCAGCGGGCACTGGGCGCCGTCGACCGGGTTGCGGCGCTGCTCGGTCGGGTGCGGGGCGAGGTGGGGGAGGCGAAGAAAGCCCTGGACGGGGCCGTCGCCGAACTCGACGCCGCCGGACGCAGGGCGCGGCGGATCGCGGCCGAGCGCGGAATGCCGACCGAACCCGCGGAGATCGCTGAGATCGCGCGCGCCGTCGAGGAGTTCGTCGCGGCGGGCGAGCAGCTCGCCCGCGAGCAGGAGAGCCTGCTGGAAGCCGAGCAGGATCTGCGGGCCAGGCTGGCGACGGTCCAGCGGCTCGAAGAACAGAACGCGGAGGACGCCGAGAACCTCGCCGAGCGAGCCGCGCAGGTGGAGGAGGCGAGGGAACGGCTGAACACGCGGACCGACGCGCTCGGCTCATCCCTCCAGGAGATCCTCCAGCAGATCGCCGAAGCCGAGAAGGAGATCAAGGGCGCTGAACGCGGTCGAGCGCAGCACGACGCCCAGGCCCGTGGCGAGCACGACGCGCTGGTCAAAGCCGAAGCGGCCATCGAACACGGCGGTCGGGCGCTCAGCGAGGCCATGGACGTGCTGCTGGAGCAGATCGTCGCGTTCGAGCCGTTCGCCAGGCCGGATCTGCGTCCCGTCCTGGGGCTGACCCTGACCACGCTCTGGCCGGAGCACTGGGAGCCCGCCGCGGAGGTCGGCGCCCGCGCCGTCGCCGCGATCACCGACGGGACGGAGCCGGGCTTGGCCATCGCGGCGGTGCTGCCCGCAGCCGCGGAGGAGATCATCACGGCGTTCGGCGCGGCGGTGGGGGGCGGCCGGGCGCCGTCCGAGACCCAGCGGAAGAACAGCCGCGACTCCATGTCCGAGGCGTTGAAGGAGTTCAGCGACGCCCTGGACGACTGCGAAGAGGACTACCGGCTCGATCTCGACGCGGGGGACGTCGTCACCGTCCAGGTCATCGACATGGCGGGGCGTGGCTCGGTTTCGGCGTTCGCGGACCGTGTCGCGGGCCGGCTAGGCGAGCAGTCCGTGCTGCTGGAGGAGCGCGAGCGGACCGTCCTGGAGGACGAGCTGCTGAGCGGCCTCGCACAGCAGATCTTCGACCGGGTGCGGGCCGCGAAGGAGCTCGTCAAGGGCATGGACGCCGACACGCGCTCGCGGCCCATGTCGACGGGCAGCACCGTCGGGATCCGGTGGGTGCGTTCGGACAAGCTGGACGACCATCAGCGTGCCGTCGCGACCCTGCTCGGCAAGGACGCGTCGCATCTGGGCGCGTCGGGGCTCGTGGAGCTGCGCGGCCATCTCCGTCAGCTCATCCGCGCGCGCCGCGCCCAGCAGACCCGCGCCACCTATCTGGAGGTGCTGCGCGGTGTCGTCGACTACCGCACCTGGTTCGAGTTCCAGCTCCTGCTCAACGAACCGCACGCCTCGGAACCCGTCCGCCTGACCCGCAGCAAGCATTCGCAGATGTCCGGCGGCGAGAAGTCGGCCGCCATCCACCTGCCGCTGTTCGCCGCCGCCAACGCCCTCTACTCGTCGGCGAAGCCCACCTGCCCCCGCATGATCGCGCTGGACGAGGCGTTCGCGGGCATCGACGACCGCTACAAGCCCGAACTCCTCGGCCTCACCGTCAAGTTCGATCTCGACATGTTCATGACCGGCCACGACCTGTGGGCCAGCTACCCGACCGTCCCGATGGCCGCCCACTACGACATGCACAGCGACAAGGCCTCTCACACGGTCTCCGCCATGCTCGTCCTCTGGGACGGCGCCCAACTCCTCGACGCCGACGCCTCCTACACCGGCAACGAACACCTGGCCACCGCCCTCCTGGGCTTCCCCCCGACCCGCCGCAGCCCCACCGCCGCCGGCCTCCTGGCCCCCCTCCTCGACAACCCCTGACCACCCCCCACCCCTCCCACGAAGGCCCAACGCCGCCCCCTCACCGACCGCGACCCCGGCAACTCCCTGAGAGAAGCCCCATCACCAGAGCCCCGGGCTGCCCTCACCCGCAATCGCCAGCGCGCCGGATGTGGTCTCTGTGATCCCTTGGGGGAGGTGTCGTCACCTGGAGGTCCGGGATGTCGTCGTCCGTGATTGTTTGCGCGGCGGGTGGGGCCTCGGGCGGTGAGGGTGGCGTCGTCAGGGTGCTGGACATGGTCTCTGCGACCTCTTGACGGAGGCATCGGCATCTAGACGCCGGGGGATCGTTACTCGTGATCGTCAGCGTGCCGGGTGCGGCCCCGGTGGCTCTCTGAGGGAGGCGTCGTCACGGGGAGCCGGGGTGTGTCACGCGATCGTTAGCGGACGGGTGCGGAGGGGGCCGCCGGGAATTGGGGCTCGTCACAGCGAGCTCCGGCGGTGTTGGGCGTGGCCCGGCAGTTCCCTTTGGGAGGTGTCGTCATCTGGAGGCTCGGGGTGTTGTCGTCCGTGATTGTTTGCGTGGCGGGTGCGGCCTCGGGCGGTGAGGCTGGTGTCGTCAGGGTGCTGGGCGTGGTCTTTGTGATCCTTTGTGGGAGGCATCGGCATCTGGGTGCCGGGGGATCGTTACTCGCGATCGTCAGCGTGATGGGTTGCGGCCTCGGGCAGCTTTCCGTAGGGGAAGGGGGGTCGTTAGCGCCGGGTGTGGCTTCGACAACTTCCTGGGGGAGCGTCGTCACGAGGAAGCCGGGGCGTTGTCATCTGTGATCGCCGGGGTGGGGGGTGTGGG